>CAJXGD010000001.1 GCA_913053845.1 uncultured bacterium
TGCTTTGATCCATGGCCAACCAAATCCATTGTTTGTTCTCTTTGTCTCCTACAAACGACCACACCTCATCACACAATAACGTCAGGCGCCCTTTTTTTCAGCTCCCTGGGCTTGCTGCTCCTGCGCCTGATAGAGCTGATTGACGTAGTGCTGTAGCCAAGTCTCAGACACATCGGTAACTCGGGCGATCCCGGCCAAGGGTAGCTTTTCCAACAGCAACTTATTGATCAACTCTTTGGTCTGTGGTGAAATCAATTTCTGTTGAGGGTTCTGGACGAATTGCCTGCCACACGCTCTGCATTTGTGGTTCTGTTTGCCGTTATGGATCCGGCCGTTTTTGACCAGATGATCGCTCCCACAACGTGGACAACTTAGCATCTTGATCCCTCCTCGTATCGAAGAGTTCAGTTTACCATCCTTACCCCCTTGGCACAACCCCTATGATGGTGCTCAGCCAGGACTATGATTGTTATCAGGCTGGAAGTTGATCCAGATCATGGCAGGGCGAATATTTGCCAACCTGGAGTAGCCCGTCAGGATGTCGGCCCCCTGCATCAGGGGCCGTTGGGGTTAAGCCAGCATCTCTCTGGCGATGATCAACTTCTGGATCTCGTTGGTGCCCTCGTAGATACGGGTGATGCGTGCATCGCGATAGAGCCGCTCGACCTTGTAATCTTTGATATAGCCATAGCCTCCATGGATCTGGACCGCGGCATCGGCCACCTGGGAGGCGATCTCCGAGGCATAGAGCTTGGCGATTGCGGCCTCGGCGATGTAATTTTGGCCTTGATCCTTCTTCCAGGCCGCTTGATAGACCAGCAGCCGGGCGGCTTCAACTTTGGTGCGCATCTCGGCCAGCAGGAATTGAATGGCTTGGAAACGGGCGATCGCGCGACCGAAAGCCTGACGCTCGCGCGCATAGCTCACCGATTCTTCCAGTGCCGCCTGGGCGATTCCCAGAGCTTGGGCCGCGATACCGATCCGACCGGCATCGAGGGTGGAGAGCGCCATGCGAAAGCCGGCTCCCACTTCACCCAGCAGTTGCCCGGCGGGCACCGGGCAGCCTTGAAAGTGCAGCTCGCAGGTGGAGCTGCCGCGAATGCCCATCTTGTCCTCTTCTTTGCCCACGGTGAAGCCGGGCGCAGCGCGCTCGACCAAGAAGCAGCTCACCCCATGCTTGCCCTGCTCCGGAGCGGTCGCGGCGAAGACGACGAAGAGATCAGCGAAGGCCGCATTGGTGATGAAGCGCTTGGTCCCGTTGAGTAGGTAGCCATCGCCTTGAAGCTGGGCGGTCGTCTTGAGTGCCCCAGCATCGGAGCCGGACTCCGGCTCGGTGAGGGCAAAGGCCCCCATCCACTCACCACTGGCCAGCCTGGGCAGATATTCACGCTTCTGCTCCTCCGAGCCGAACTCGACGATGGGGTGCTCCACCAGCGAATTCTGCACGCTGACCGCCGTTGAAGTCGAAGCGCAGGCCCGGGAGAGCTCCTCCATCACGATGGCATAGCTCAGGGCGTCGGCACCGATGCCTCCATAAGTCTCCGGCACGCCCATGCCCAGATATCCCAGTTGGCCCAGTTTCTTTAGGCTATCCAGCGCCACCCGATGGCTCTGATCGAGCTCTTTGGCTTGCTCTTCCAGCTCGGCCCGGGCGAAGTCACGCGCCGAGCGGCGAAACATCTCCTGTTCTTCCGTCAGTGCAAAGTCCATTAATTAGGTCATCCTCCTCTAATGATTACTACTCAACTTATTGTAGCCGAGCCGCGCCCGGCCGGGCAAAAGCGACCCGACCGCTGTCCCTCCCGCTTAGGGTCGGATTCGGTCACCTGGGGAGCGTGCTTCCGCAGCCAAAGGCCCCGTCCTTAATACAGTATATATCTGTAATCAGGGTGGGCGCTATGGCCCCCTAGCAGCAGCTATCGGCCGGATAAGCACCTGCTGGTCTGCACTTACAGCCAATTATCGACTCGGTAGAGGCAGGTTGGCACCACGCCGGAGGGCCAGAATTGGACGGATGACTTAGCGAAGAAACACAGCAAGTTCTTTCTGATACGACTCTCATGGTTAATAAACGTTTGGTTTCTTAATTTTCAGGGGACGATCGTCCAGGCGGTCAGGGCCAACAACCGCCAGAGCGACCAGTCACGGAGATGGGGAGGATCCGGCGGGGAGTTGCCGGCGGCCAGCGCGATCGGCTGGCCTCGCAGCCGGTCCAGCGGTAGCTCTCCGCTGACCCGATGAAAGAGAGGCTGCGCCTGACCGGGCAGCAACTGCCACCGTCCCCGCTCCAGCGAGTAAAGCCGCAGCTCGGCCGCCGGCACGCCGGGCGGCAGCTCGGCATCGCTATAGACGACGGTCAGTTGGGCTGTGCCCTCCTTGAGCCCGTTCACCTGCACGGAGACGAACTTGATCGGGTCTTTCAATAAGGGCGCGCCGGGCGGCGGTCCGGAGAGCTTGGCGGCGATGAGCAATGCTCGACTGGTCACCAGCGGCGCGCTCTGGGCCAAGGCCGGAGCACGATAGATCTCCAGATCGAGATCGGCCCGGTCGCTCACATCGAACTGAATGCGATTGCCCCGCGGCCAGTTCAGCGTGGCACCGGCGACCGAGGTGAGGGCCAGCTCCCCAGGGAGTGCCGGCAACCAAGGAACGATCTGAGCCAGCGGCAGGCCGATCACCGCGTTGCCCCCGCCGTTAAAGGCCCCGGCCGGCCCGCGCGGGTCGCCCCACCAGTTGCGCCTGGCGCTCACCAGTGGGCTCTGCAGCGCCTCCAGGCCAAACTGGGTGTTGCCGCTGATTTGATTTCCTTGCAGGTCAACTTGACTAACTTGTGAGAGCAGCACCCCGCCCCGGCTATTATTGATGACTTGATTATCTTGCAGGTCGGCGCTTGCCACGCCTTGCAGGTGCAGGCCGCGGGCGCCGTTGTCCTGGATCAGGTTCTTGGCCAGATAGAGACCGGAGCCTCCTTCGGCGTAGAGCCCTTCGTTCTGGTTCTGGGTGATCGTGTTACCCTTCAGCCGCGTGCGGTCGGCTTGCTCCAGCTTCAGACCGGAGCGGGCGTTGGAGGTGATCAGGTTGCCTGAAAGCAGGTTTTCCGGGCTTTTCTCGATTAAGATACCATCATCGCCGTTCGAGGCGATCTGATTATCTTGCAGCCGGTTGTTCCCCGCGTTGGTGATCGCGATCCCTTGAGCGCCGTTATCGTGAATCAGGTTGGCGGAGATCGTCTCGCGCGAGCCGGCCAAGAGCGCCAGCCCTGCGCCGTTGTTATCCTTAATCTCGTTGCCCCGCCATACGTTTTGGCCGTCGCTGGCCTCCACGCGCCCCCCCTCGGAGTCGGAGCCGGCGATCAGGTTCTTTTCGAGCAGATTGCCCTCCGGCCGGCCGGCGGCGGTCCCGCTGAGCAGTACCCCCACCCCATTATTCTCCAGCCGATTCTGACCTATCCGGTTGCCGCTGACCATACCGACCAGCCAGAGGCCGGGCGCACCCCAGCCGGCATTATCTTCTATCTGATTGTCGGTGATAACATTCTCCTGCGAGCCATCGCGGATAAAAATCCCGCCGGCGCGGTTGCGGCGGATCGTATTCCCCGTCAGCCGATTGGCCGAGGCGCCCCACAAGAAAAGCCCGATCTCGTTGGAGCTCAGCTCATTGGCGCTGACGAGGGTATCGCTGGCCCGCTTGAGCATGATGGCGGCCAGCATGTTGTCCGATATCTGGTTTTTGACGATCTGGGTCTGGCTAGAGCCCAAGATCTCCAGGCCGCCCAGCCGGTTGAAAGTAATAATATTCTCTTGGATGATTGCGCCTTGTAGGTCTTTGAGCAGCGCGCCGGCGCCGCCGTTGCCCCGGATGCGGTTGGCGATCAGCTTGAGCTCCCGCGCATCGCGGGCGCTCAGGCCATCCTGACGATTGTTAAATATCCGGTTCTGGCGCAGCAGAACTTGCCGACTGCCGCTTTGCACCCCGATCAGCACTCCGACCGTCCCATCGTGGATCTCATTGGAGATCAGCTCAGCACCGTCGCGGCCGATGGTCACCCCCGGTCCTCGGCCTTGCGGGTCAATGGAAAAGCCGCTTATCTGGACATCTTCGGCCTCGATGAGCAGTTGGCCGCGGATGATCGTCTTCTTTGCTCCGGCGGTGGAGCGCAGGATTAGCCCCTTGGTCCGGATGACCAGCGTCCCGGGATAGACGCCGGGCGAGACCAAGACAAGATCGTGCTCGCCAGGCTTGGGGTAGGCCTCTGGAGCGAAGAGCGCTGTCAGGGTACGATAATGATAGTCATGATTGCCGTCTTCAGCGGTAGGACTGTTGATGTCCACGGTGAAGACCGGTCCCTGCGAGGTGGCCCAGGCGAGTTGTAAGCTGACGAGCAGCGTCAGCAGCAATAGACCGATGGTAACGGCGCCCTGACGGATCGCCCTCCAACTAAAAGGCCTATGCCACACGCCCAACCTCCTCCTCTAGGGGCCCGGCACCCAGCGCCAAGCGCTCATCTTGGACTGAGCTGCGCCCGGTGAGATCATCCAGCCGCCCGGACGCGGCAGCCAGCGTCCTAGCGACGCATTGAAGCGGAAGAGCTGCGGCGCGCCGCAGCTCCAGGCCAGCGTGCTCAGTCTGATCCGGCGCGGCCGCAGGCCGAGCAGCACCAGGTCGGTGGCCGGTGGGTTGCTAGGAGGTGCAGAGATCTGGGCCAACAACGCCCAGCCCGGAGCGCGCAGCCCCGCCAAGCGCAGGCGCAGTCCGGGCAGCGCTGCCCAGGAGAGCGTCTCGCTGCCGCTCAGCCAATCGCTCAGGACTTGCCAACTCCGCGGCAGGTCCAGCCGCAGCAACGCACTAATAAAGCGGGCAAGTTTTTCACGAACTGAGCTTGGCCTGAAGCGCAGCACTGCCAGTCGCTGATCGCGGGCAAAGGGCTCAGTCAGCCAAGGGAATATCTGGCTCAGCGAGACCCCCTGGGCCGAATCACCCGGACCCTGGGGGCTGCCCCACCAGTTGAGTTGGGCGAAGAGCTCGGGCGCCTGCCGAACCTGCAAATTGAAGGGACCGTCGTCCGCGAGATCATTGCGTGCGGCAGTCACCTCGGAGCTGGCCTCCACGCGCAGTCCGCCGGCCCGGTTATGCACGATGCGATTGTGCCAGATCCAAGCCCCGTCGGCCTTTTCCAGCGAGACGCCCAGGCCATTGGCCTCGATAAGATTATCTTGGAGGCGGGCGTGGGCCGCTCCGCGGACCCAGATGCCGATCTGTGCCCCTTGGATATCGGAGCGCAGCAGCTGCGCTCCGGTGGCCCGGATCTCCACCCCGACGCCGCCGCGAGGCCGGATCTGCAGGTCCTGGACGGTGACACCCGGGGCGACGATCAGGATATGTCCATAAATAATTGCCGGATGGTCCGGATCAGCCGAGCCCAGGGTAGCACCAGGCCGATCGAGCCGAAAATCCTGAGCGTACTCGCCGGCCGGCAGCAGCACCTGGCCCGCCTGAGGAAGGGTCGGAGCGGGAGTCGGCGCAGGCCGGACCTTCTGGGGTGGGCTCTGAGGAGCTTGAGGTTTTGCCGCTTGCTTCGGAGAAGTCGGCGGCGGCTGAGCGGGAGTGGCAGGCGACTTGGCCGGGGCCAGCGCGATCAACCCCTGGCGCAGCTCACCGACCGGTAAGCGGGCGGAGACTTGATTGCTCTGGAGATCAACCCGGCTCTTAAGCCCCTGCCAGCCGGGAGCGACCCAGCGGAACAACTGCAACTGCGCCGGGGAGCTCCGGCCGGGCAGCTTTGCCGAGTCATAGCTCAAGCTGACCTCGGCGCTTCCGGAAGAGAGGCCGGCGAGCTGCACATAGGCAAAGGCCAAGGCATCGCGTAGAGGCGTGATATGCTGTCTTCCTACCGGGGTGGGGCTGGCCAAGAGCAAGAGCGCCCGTCCGCCCTGAGCGCCCGGCAGCAGGCGCAGCCTCGCCCCGGCGACGTCGCGGGCGTCGAGCGTCTCACCCCCTCGGGCCTGATCATAAATCTCTCCCCGCACCGAGCGCGCGGCGACCTCTGGAGGCGGTGCCGGTAGCCAGGGAAATACCTGCGCCAATCTCAGGCCACTCGCCAACTGAGCCGCAGCCGGACCGCCCGGCGAGACCCCCGAAGGGCCTTGGGCCGCCGCCCACCAGTTGCGCTGCGCCCTCAGCCCGGCGACACCTGGCTCGACCTTCAAGCCAAAAAAGCCGTTCGAGGCGAAAGAGTTTTGGGAAAGATCTATCACGCGCGAGCTGCCGCCGATCAGCACCCCGCCCTGCCGGTTGCCCCGGAAGCGATTGCCGGTCAGATCGCTTTGGACGACGCCCTCAAGCTGCAAGCCCACTTCCCCGTTGCCCTGCAGCAGGGAATCGTATAGACGCAATTGCCCCGCGTCCTGAGCACCAATCCCCGCGCCGCCGTTGGCCCGCAAGCTGCTGCTCTGCACGCGCACCGAGCGCACGCCAGACAAGATCAGCCCCGCGTCGTTATTGCCGGAGATCTGGCTATCAGCGATCCAGGTCCGGTCGGAGCCGGACTCCAGACGCAAGCCAGCTTGACCATTCCCCATGACCCGCTCGCCCACCAAGCTATTATCAGGGCTGTTCTCCAGTAAAAACCCCTCGCGGCCATTGTGCTCGATCAGATCATCCTGGAAGCGATCGCGGCCGCCGCCGCTGAGATGAACACCTATACCCAGATTATTCTGAATAATATTCTTAATGATTATATTGGCCCCGCCGGAGTTTCCTATAAAAATTCCCTCGGCTTTAGCGGCGCCGATCCGGTTGGCGATCAGCCGATTGGCCCGCGGCCGGCCCCCGGCATCGGCCCGCAGCACGATGCCCCGATAATTATGCTCGATCCGGTTCTCGCTGATCTGGGAGCCGGAGACCCGGCCGCGTAATAGGATGCCGGCCGCTCCCTGCTGCGTATGGCCCTCGATGCGGTTCTCGCTGAGGCGATTATCGTGAGAGCCCCGGGTAGCACTGCCTTCAATGCCGATACCCCCAGAAGCGACGTGGGCTTGGTCGTTATCATGAAGATAATTTTTCGATATTAGATTATCAGATGAATTGTTTAGAGAAATCCCAAAAGCAGCATTGTCGCTCAGCTCGTTGGTAACCAGGCGGCTGTTGCCGCCGGCTATCAGCTCGATGCCCGCCCCGGCATTGCTGCCGATCTTGCTCCGGCTGATCTGCGCTCCTTGGGCATTCTCGATGCGGATGCCGGCCGACCCGTTGAGCGATACGGTCGAGCTGGCGAGCTGCACTCTATCACTTTGCTCAATTACGATCCCGGCGCCGCCGTTGCCCTGGACCTGCAAGCCGGATAGCCGAGCGGCAAAACTGTCCTGGGCGATCAAGATGCCTGAGCCGGCATTATGGGAGATCTGGCTATCTCGCGCGAGCAAAAATGGGCTGCGGCTGAGCTGCAGGCCGGCCGAGGCAGCGCCGGAGAGGCGGTCGTGGAGCAGTGTGGCGCCGGGAGCGTTGGTCAGTCGCAGCGCGGCCGGCGCCCCGGCGGCCTCCACGGTGAAGCCCTCCAAAGTTAGATCGGGAGCGGCAAAGCTGACCTCCCCTTGGATGACGGTCAACTCCGGGCCGGCGGTCGCCCGCAGGGTCAGTCCCTTGGTGCTGATGAGCAGTGCGCCGGCATAGACGCCCGGCGCGACCAGGACGAGATCGTGCTCGCTGGGCTTGGGGTAGGCACCCGGAGCGAAGAGCGCCACCAGAGTGCGATATTGATAATTGCCATCCTGATCGGCGGAGGCCGGCCGACTGATATCCACGGTGAAGAGCCTGCCCGACTCGACCGCAGCGCTGGCTGCACTCAGTGGCCGATAGCTCCCCCCCAGCAGAGCTGCCCCCACCAGGACGAGCAGCACGGTTACGATGCGCAGCCGGCTTAGCGAGACAAGCTGCATGATAACCTCCCCTGACAGTAGCTAACGGTTAAGAAGAGCGAGGAGATGGAGCCCCGCCGTGCCCCATCTCCCGCCGTTCTGCCAACCAGTTGCCTGGTTCCTCCTGTTTTGAGGCGCCCGTTTTGAGGCGGTTGCTAAGGAGCAGCTTTTCCGGTGGCCAGCGCGATGATCGCCCCGGCGCGCAACTGCTTCACCGAGATCTGACCGTTGACCAGGTTGATCTTGGTCTGACTCTGGCCGGTCAGCCGATCCCAGCTTCCCTTGTCCGGGTTGTAGTAGAAGAGCGCCAGATTGGCCTTCTTCACCCCATCGGCCAGCTCGGCATCGTCGTAGCCGACCTCGATCAGGGCATCGCCGGCGGCGAAGCCGGAGGTGAGCACGCTTACCGTCTTGACCACACCGGTCAGGCCGGCCAGCAGGTTGGGCGGAGCGGCGTTGCAGGCCACCAGATCGGGCGGTTGCCGGCTCTGACACTCGGAGAGAACCCTCGGTTGCCCCTGCTGGTATTTGCCCAGCACCGCCGCGCCACGGTCTTCCTTGGAGAGGTTGAAAAGCTCGACGCGCAGATCAGCCCGATCCATCGCATCCAGCTCCACCTTGCCCAGACCGAAATCGCGCAGCATGAAGCCGGTCACCGAACTCTCGATCAGTTGATTGTGGCCGGCGGTCAGCCAGGGCAGCACCTGCTCAGTGGTCAGTCCCAACACGGCGTTGCCCGCACCTTCGAATACGCCGGCCGGACCGCGTGGGTCACCCCACCAGTTGCGCTGCGCCTGGATCTGATCCACCTGGCCGCTGGTGCTGAGCCCGAAGATCACATTGTCGGTGATGTCATTGTTTTGCAGATCAACCACGTTGCAATCGTTGAGTGCTATGCCGCCTTCAGCATTGCCGCTGACGGTGTTGGTATCGATGTCCACCCGCACCGAGCAGGTGGAGAGGGCGATGCCCCGCTCCAAGTTGCCGGAGAGCGTATTGTCCTCCAGGCGCAGCGTGCCGACCTTTTGGCCGAAGATGGCATCCTGCTGGTTGTTCTGAATCGTGTTCCCCAGCACAACCACATCGTTGACCCCGGAGAGGAAGACCCCCTCCTGCTCGCCAGAGGTGATGGTGTTCTTGATCACGCTGGTGGCGTCGGCCCCACTCATCAGCGCGATCCCTTGACCGCCGTTGGCGGTGAGCGTGTTATCATGCACCGTGTTGCGGGGACTCCCCTCGATCAGGATGCCCTGATCGCCGTTGGACTCGAGGCTGTTGCCCGCCACTTCGTCATTGCCCTGGCCGGCGCTGATATACAACCCGACGCCGTTATTGCTGTTGATCTTGTTCGAGCGAAAGACGTTTTGCCCGGCGGAGGCCTCCACGCTGATCCCGTCCTGATCGGAGTCGCTGATCTCATTGCTGACCAGGGTATTATTGCTCGGCGAGTGCTTGGCGGTCGACTGGGTGAACCGGATGCCGAAGCTGTTGTTGGAGAGAGTATTGTTGAGCACGATGCTGCCGGTGACGTCGCCCTCCAGCAGCACTCCGGAGGCGCCGGCCTTGATGTTGCCCAGTATCTGGTTGCTCTCGACGGTGTTGCGCTGGGCGGCCTGGTCACCCTCACGCAGGGCGATGCCCCCGGCTCCGTTGCTGCTGACCTGGTTGCCGCGCACCTCGTTGTTATCTGAGGCGACCAGCGAGATGCCATAGAGGCTGGAGGAGCTGACGGTGTTGTCCACAATGGTGTTGCCATTGGCCACTTGCAACTCTATGCCTTCCAGGCCGTTGCCGGTCAGTTGGTTCTTGGCGATCTGGCCATTATCGGAGCCGGAGATGGAGATTCCCTCACCCTGATTGAGGCTGATCGTATTATCAGTGATGAGGAACCCGTCGGAGTTCTCTTCGATGGAGATGCCGGAGGTGCCGTTGCTGCGCACTTTGTTCTTCTCGATCTGCGCGTTGCGGCTGTTGCCCAGCACCCGGATGCCTATCCGGCCGTTATTAAAGGGCTCATTGCCGGAGATCAGCACGTCGTCGCTGCTTCCCTCCACCAGGATGCCCTCATGCTTGGCGTCGTGGAGCTTGTTGCCCACTAGGTGCACCTGAATGTTTTCCACTACGACCGCGTCGTCGAAGCCATTGGCATTGATATCGAAGCCTTGCAGCAGTACACCCTTGGCCTGTATATCTATCGAGCCCAAGATCTTGGTCCGCTCCGCTCCGCCTGAGGACTGCAACCGGAGCCCTTTGACGCTGATAGTGAGCTGTCCCTCATTGTAGATGCCGGGATCAACCAGAATGGTGGCGTTATCGGGCAACTCTTGAGGGCAGTTGGTCAAGGCCGCCTTGATGCTGTGGAAATGGAAATCACAGACCTTATCTGCGGACGGTGGGTTTTTTGCATCCACAAAGACGATTGGCCCTCCATGATGCGCCAGGAGGGTAGGGGCAGGAGCCAAGGCCAGTAGCGCGGCCAGCAGCACGAAAAGACTGATGAGTCCGGGTCTATCTCTCATAGCAACGGACCTCCTTCTGTGGTTTGAACCAAGCGATTTGACGCTGCTCATCAACTTCACCTCATTCCAGCGGGTTGCTGCCTGAGGGCAGGCTGACCCGATTATAGGGACAGTTGTCCGCCGCGACTGTAATCGCTGTCACCTGGTCAGCCCAGGGCGCGGCGGCTTGCAAGGCCCGCGGGGCATCTCCTATAATATTCATACTGCATCACTGTGTTCTTTGACAATATGGCAGACCCAGGTGACCTGGGGGCCGCTCGGTCGGTTAACGCTATTCGGTTTGTCGGTTGAAAACGGTGAAAGGAGCATTCAGTGGTCCCATCTGCTAGCAATGGAGAGCAGGAAAGCAAGAAAACCGTCGTCTTTATCGACTTAGAGAACATCTATATCGGATTTCGCAAGCAGTACGGTCGTGATCTCACCGCCAGGGAGCTGGTGGAGAAAGCGCGCTCCTTCGGGGGCGTGAAGATGATCAATATCTACGGCGACTTCAGTGAGCCCACCTATCCCCAGTGGTTCAAACTGGAACTGGACAATCAAGGGGTGCTGGCGACCAACGTCCCCAAGGACCGCGACCGTGACGGCCACCCCACCAAGAATCGCATTGACATTCGGATCGTGGTGGACATCTTCCGCGCCCTGGCCTTCCGCCCGGAGCTGGAGCACTACGTGCTGATGACCGGGGACAAGATTTTTTTGGATGTGCTCAATCTGATCCGCAACGATTTCGGCAAAGAGGTGCTGGTCTCCGGCATCGAGGGCACGGTGGCCCAGGTGCTGCAGCAGGCCGCCGAGTTCGTGCCCTTCAACGCCGACAGTAGCTTCGATGAGAGCATCGGCCACTTTGTACAACTGATGGACCGGCTGGAGCACCGCGTGCTGGAGGGTACCTATAGCTACCTGGGCTGGAAGCTGGTGATAGATCAGCTCAAGGAGAGCTCGGAGTTCGGCTTCAGCGAGTGGCGCCAGGCGCGGGATTTCTTTGAGCGCATCAAGCGGGAAGGCAAGCTGATCTTGCGTTCTTATCCCGGCCAGAGCCGCGAGATCGAGGCCTATCGTCTCGACCGGCGCAACCCTCTGGTGCGGCGCATCCTGCAATTGGACGCCAATGCCAACGCCAATTAACTCTTGTGAGCCATGAAGGTGGAGCCGGCGGGGAGATGACAAGCCCTGCCCCTGCCGTCGCTCCGGGCGTCAGGCGTCTCCAGGTTCCCAATCCCTATTTCGAGGGTCAGAACAACGTCTATCTCCTTGAGGGGGAGCCGCTGACGCTCATTGACGCCGGCATCAACACCCCGTTGTCCCTGGCGGCGCTGGAAAGCGGTCTGCATAGCCTGGGATATGCCCCGGAGGAGTTGGAGCAGATCGTGCTCACCCACAAACATCTCGATCACTTCGGTCTGGCCCGTAGCTTGCAGGAGTGCTCCGGCGCTCGTGTCTACATTCATCAGGCCGATTGGGATGAAGTTA
The DNA here is from genome assembly GCA_913053845.1 of uncultured bacterium. GTDB lineage: Bacteria > Bipolaricaulota > Bipolaricaulia > RBG-16-55-9 > DRJF01 > DRJF01. Next base: position 11,903 of record CAJXGD010000001.1, read on the forward strand.
CGCACTTCGAAGCAACTCACGCTCAGGTCACGCGGCGCTATCGAGCCTTTCTGGCCGAGTGGGGCGTGCCGGCCGAGCTGATCGGCTCACTGGCCTTTTTGCGCAAGGATTACAGCCGTCTGGCCCGCTCGGTGGCGGCCAAGCCCCTCAGTGATGGCCAGCATTTGCAGCTAAGTCAGGGCGAGCTGATCGTCATTCATACGCCGGGGCATACCTGCGGCTCGGCCTGTTTTCAGTGTGACCGGTTGCTCTTTAGCGGCGACCATCTGCTGCCCAATTACACCCCCAATATTGGCGCGACCGACATGGAGTCCGGCCAGCTATTGAGCCAATATCTGGGCTCACTGGAAAAGATCCGTCGTCTGAGGGGCATCGAGCTGGTCTTACCGGGGCATGGGGAGCCGATCAGTGATATTGCCGCTCGGATTAGCGCCATCGAGGCCCATCATCGGGAGCGCTCGGGGAAGATTCTGGAGATACTGACAGGTGGACGGCCTCAAACAGTTTATCAGATCGCCCTGCAGCTCTTCGGGCAGTTGCGCGATCACCATGTGCTGCTGGGCTGCGGGGAGGTTTGGGCGCATCTGGAGGCGCTGATCGAGGGGGGGCAAGTCGAGCAGGCCACCTCCGATCCGGGTCGCTATCTTGCAGGAAGAAAGTGATCTTGCCTTGACTCCTGACCCCACGAAGATTTATGCTGACTGGTGGTCGGTTAGTAGAGGTAAGGGCCCTGCTAAAGAAAGAAGGGATCTGCTTGCTCTGCTCTGAGCCACAGGCCGACCATTGTCACCGGCGACTGGTTGCTGAGTATTTAGCCCATTTCAGGCCGGAGCTGCAAATTATCCATGGGGCGGAAGCTGCTGGAGCGGTTGGGAGGCGCGCCGCGACAGCTCAGTCAGGCCGATTTCGAGCGGCGGGGAAAAGAGATCACCTATCTGGCCCTGGGATTATCGCGCTTGTATAAGAACAAGCACTGGCTCATCGTCATAGGCGTGCACTCGATTCCCAAGTTGGCGGTTGAGATTGATTACGGGAAGTTGTGATGGATTTGCTGCAACAGACACTTCAAGAGGTTTTCCAGTTTGCACAGTTCCGTCCCGGTCAGCGCGAGGTGATCGAGCGCGTACTCACCGGACAGCCCACGCTGGCCGTCCTGCCCACCGGCTCCGGGAAGTCACTCTGCTATCAGTTGCCGGCGTATCTAAAGCGGGAGCAGGGCGTCACCCTAGTCATCTCACCCCTGATCGCGCTGATGCAAGACCAGGTGGAGGCCTTGGCCCACCGAGGCCTTACCTATGCCACCTGTCTGAACAGTGCCTTGGACCCATCTGAACTGGCCACCCGCTACCGAGAGATCGAGCGGGGCAACTACCAGCTCATCTACGTGGCCCCGGAAAGATTCGATTCACTGCGGTTTCAACGGTGCCTGCGCTCCGCGCCCGTCTGGCTATTGGTGATTGACGAGGCCCACTGCATCAGCCAATGGGGCCATGACTTTCGCCCTCACTACCGCACGCTCAGCCATCGTCTGCCCGCACTGCAGCGCGCCGCCGTTCTAGCGCTGACCGCCACGGCTACCCCGGCAGTTCAGGAGGACATCGTGCGCACGCTAGGACTGCCCAACATGGGGTGCATCGTCGGCGACTTCGATCGCCCGAACCTGCAGCTCGAAGTGTTGCAGCTCCAGCGCCGTGAAGAGAAAGAGAGTCGCTTGATCGAGCTACTTTCGGCAGAGCAGAGCCCGGCTATCGTCTACACCAGTACGATCAAAGAGGCAAAGAATGTATATGCACTACTAAAGAAATCTAAGTTAAGCGTAGGGCTCTACCACGGCAAGCTGGAGTCGCAGGAACGGACCCAGGCGCATAGTGACTTTCAAGCCGACCGCACTCGGATCATGGTAGCTACGGTAGCCTTTGGCATGGGCATTGACAAACCGGACATTCGTCGCATCATCCACTACAATATCCCCGGCTCGCTGGAGAGCTATTACCAGGAGGCCGGGCGCGCTGGCCGTGATGGCCGGCCGGCAACCTGCACGCTCTTTTATTCGCAGAGAGATGTGGGCACTCAGCGCTTCTTCATCGATCAAAAGTATCCACCACCCCAACAGGTTTACTATCTGTACACGAGGATCCGCGCAGCTCACCCGCTCCCGGTTTCTGCTGACGACTTGGCTACGGCCAGTGAGCTTTCAGGGATTAGCGTCAATGCAGCACTGCAAACGCTCTGTGAGCAGGGCTGGACTGAGATGAGAGCAGGTGGAAAGTATGCTTTGACCCAACCTGGGGTGGAGCGCCCCTCGATTGACTTCCACCCATCTCAAGCTCGCCAGAAGCGTGACAACGACCGGCTGAAAAAGATGATCAGATATACGAGCGGCAACACCTGTCGCCGCGCTTACATTCTCACTTATTTTAGTCAACATGCTGCCCCTTTCTGTCAAAATTGCGACGTCTGCTCTCCTAACGAAGAGCACTTGATGGCCAGTGTTAGGGCCAATGAAACGGCTCACGCTACTACCGAGTCTGACCGTGTGGCCAGGATCATTCTGAAGGGAGTCTCAGATTTTAGAGGCCGGTGGGGACAGACAATGATCCGAGATGTCTTACTGGGTGGTAAACGCAGCAAGCTGCTTCAGAAGAGCTTGGACAGTACCAAGGCCTATGCTCAACTGCGGTCATATCGGAGCAAACAGATCAAAGCTTGGATTGACGAGCTGGTCTCGCGCCGTTTGCTGCAAGTAACCGCGGAAGAATACCCGAAATTGGTGATTACCGCTGCGGGTCGTCAGGCACTGGAGAGCGAGACGCCCATCGCGCTCTCTAGCCTCAGGGAGCATCCCAAGCCAGCGGCCGCAACGAACGAAGGAGAAGACCAAGAGGTTGATCCAGCTCTGTTTGAGCAATTGCGACAGTGGCGCTATAGAAGAGCAAAGTCTCTCGATGTTCCCGCTTTTATGATAATGTATAATAGTACGCTGAAAGAGATCGTCCGCCGCCGCCCGCACAGCCTGGAAGAGCTTGAGCAGATAAAGGGTATCGGCCCACAGAAGATTAAGCAGTTCGGTCAAGAGCTCATTGATATAATACAGAGATGGTAGTCGCAGAGGCGCTTTCTGCCTTAGGTGTTCATCGGCTCCGGAAGTTGCCCTATGCTGACAGTAGTGGTTTGCTTATCTCTGATGACAAGCTCCACCCTCCGGCAGATTTGCTTTTCCCAAGAGCGCTCCGTAAGATACAGGCCACCTCAGTTGTACACTAAGCAGGAGGGATAATCCTTGAAGCGTAGCCTCTTGATCACCACCCTAATGGCGCTGGCGCTTGTGGCCTCCGCCGGCCAAGCTTTAGCCCAGCAGACACCGTCGTTGCCCTATAATTACTATGATCTCGAAGTCAGGCTCAACCCCACACGACAAGCACTGGTCGGCCAGGAGACCATCGTCTACTTCAACGACTCCGCCAGCCCTCTGCCGGCCATCTACTTCAACCTCGCGCCCAACTACTTGAAATCACCCGACCCCTATCTCTCACCTTTACTGCTCGACGAGAGCTATCCCGATGGCTTTGACCCCGGCTGGCTGAAGGTCAAGTCGGTCCAAGATGAACAGGGCGCCAAGCTCTCCTACCGCTTGCTGCCCGGACCACCGACCTTCCAGAACTTCTCGCTGGCCGATACGCTGATGCGCGTCGAGCTGCCCCGGCCGCTGCCCCCCGGCGCACGTCAGACGCTGATCATCGGTTTTGCCACCAGATTCCCCAACTCTACCAGCGGAGACGAAGCCTACTACCGTGATACCTATACCTGGCGCTCCGGCTGGCAACCGGTGGCCGTGCCGGCAAAATACTTAACACAGGGCAAATATCCCTCCAATGCCCAGACTCCCCCTAAGGAGATCCAACCCTCGGCCCTCTATGAGCTGACCTTGACGATTCCCGCCGGCTACCAGGCGGCCATCGGCGCCGATCACCAGGAAATCATCAGCCGAGACGAGCAGCAGCATACCGAAACGATTCATGCCCTCTCGGCCACCCCCACCCGCTCGGTGCCGCTCAGCATCGGCAAGGATTACCAGCATTACAGCTTGGCCCATTCCGATATCCCCATCGAAGTCTATTATCTGCCCGGCGATCAGGCCGCCGCCAGACTGATCGCCAGCTACGCCGCTGAAAGCTTGGATTACTATCGCCAGCGCTGGGGAAAATACCCCCACCACCGCCTGTTGATCGTCAGCAGCGCCTCTGTTTCCGCCGGCTTCTCCGGAGCGGCCGCCGATGAGCTGATCATCTTGAATCGCAGTCTATTCGCAGATAAAGACTTGGCTGTGCGCGGCCTGATGGACCGTTGGCTCGATCAGATCATCGCCCACGAGATCGCTCACCAGTGGTGGGGCATCGGCATCGGGGCCGATCTCAACGCCCAGAACTTTCTCAGCGAGTCCTTCGCCCAGTATTTCTCTATCACCTATTTTGAGCATAAATATGGTAGTAAAGGCGGCAACGTCTTTCAACCCAAGCGCGATGGTCTGTTGGAGCGCTATGTCAAGAGCCAGTTCGGCTATATCAACCTGCGCCAGCACCTGGAGGGCGATCTGCCCTATATTACCGCCTTTGACAATCACTTCGATGAGGCGATCATCAAGCCGCAGCAGCGGACACGCTATCTCAACCAGACGGCCGAGCGCCTCTACAACAAGGGCTATCTGGTCCTGCGCGCCCTGCGAGGGCTCTTGGGTCAAGCGCAGATGGACCGGCTGCTCAAGACGGCCCAGCAGAAGTATCTTCACCGGGTGATGACCGTCGAGGAGCTGCGCACCCTGGCGGAGCAGCTCTCCGGCCAAGACCTGACCCTCTTCTTTGAGGACTGGCTCTATCGGAATCAAGATAGCCAGAGGGGCAGAGCCGGCCAGGCGCCTTATATCGATCTAGGAGTGGCCCAGGTACGTTCTAGCTTGCAACCCGATGGCCAGTACCAGAACGAGATCGTGCTCACCCGCCGGGGCTCGGCCCGCCTGCCGGCGCAGTTGGTGGCCACCTCTGCCAGCGGCCATATCTATCGGGTGACCTGGCAGGTCGCCCAGCAGGCTGAGCGCCGTTACACGCTGCTGCTGACCTCAGACTCGCCGCTCACCGAGGTGCAGCTCGATCCGAACTCCTGGCTGCCGGATGTCAATCGGCTGAACAACACCTGGTTGCAGGATGAGCCCTTCGGGCGCAAGCTAGACGTCATCCTCAACGGCGATAACGCCATGCCGTTGGACGCCTATCTCATCCGCTTCGATCCGACCCGCCAACTGCTGGAGGGTGGCTTTTTGCGGGAGCATCGCTGGTGGATCGGCAATGGCTTCGCCGGCTTTCTGCTCAACCTGCATCGTGGCTCCAGTCTGAGCGCCTCCCTGGATCTGATCGGCCAACTGGCCGGGAAACTCCAGTGGACCAAGAGCTTCTACTCCTGGCCGGTGACCGGCTATCCGGGGCGCTATTGGCAGGCCTCCGACCTGCTCAAGCTCTCGCTGGTGCGCAGCTCCGACGCCAGTGGCCATCCGGGGCTGGATCGCATTCTGGGCGCGGCCCATCGCATGATCACCTATCTGGATCTCCGTTGGCGGCATAAAGAGTCGCTCAGTGGGCTTTATAGTTATTGGCTGGCCCTGCAGGATGATCCCTTCTCCTTCCAGCGCTTGCAGTTGGGCGGCTCGCTCAGCCTCAGAGTGGCGCCGCAGGCCGCGCTGACTCTCAGCCTGGCCGGAGGGTGGGGCCAAAACCTTTCAGGGCTCTTTCACTTTAATTTAAGCGAACTACGGGGCTTTCAGAAAGCGGTGGGTTATCCCTTTCCCGGCAACGTGAAGTTCTTCGGGCAACTCTCGCTGCACTATCCTATGCAGCGGGATATGAACTATGACCTGTTAGGGCTGGTAGCTCTAGGGCGCGTGGACGAGCGGCTTTACCTGCAAGGGGCCAACACCTGGCAGCGGCTGGACGATATACGCCTGGATCAGCTCAAGGTGGAGCTGGGCTTCGAGCTCACTGCTGTGGGGCGCACCTTCGGTGGGCTGTTCCCCTTCGATGTTACCGTAGGATTCGTCTACCCACTGTCGGGCATCAACGAATCGGCCCGTCAGGTCAAGCAATACTTCCGTATCTCGACCCCGCTGCTCTAGAAGCGATGAGAGTGGTGCGCAGTAGTGCCGAAGTGAGAGCCGCGCTCAAGAGAGCGCGCGCCGCCGGCGCAAGACGGCTGGCGCTGATTCCCACTGCGGGCGCACTGCATCGCGGCCACCTGAGCCTGGTCCAATTGGCCCAAGCTCAGGCCGATTACCGGGTAGTAAGCCTCTTCGTCAACCCCACTCAGTTCGGTCCCACCGAGGACTTTACCGCTTACCCTCGCGATGAAGAGTGCGACCGTCGGCTGCTAGAGGAGCAGGGAGTGGAGTTGCTCTTCACCCCGCCGGTCGAAGATATTTATCCCCAAAAGCCGCGCCTCGGCTTTGAGATCTCCGGACTGGCCGATCACCTCTGTGGGGCCAGGCGACCGGGCCACTTCAACGGCGTCCTGCTCATCGTGGCCAAGCTTTTTAACCTGATTCAGCCTGAGGTGGCCGTCTTCGGCATGAAGGACCTACAACAACTGGTGATCATCAAACAGTTGGTGCGCGAGCTGAGCTTCGACATTCAGATCGTCGCCGCTCCCACGGTGCGCGAGCCGGACGGCCTGGCGCTGAGCTCGCGCAATCGCTATCTCAACCCGGAAGAGCGTCGGCAAAGCTCGGCACTCTATCGGGCGCTTGAGCGAGGCCAAGCGCTGATCGCGGCCGGCGAACGGCAGGCCGAGCGGGTGATCGCCGAGATGAAGAGCCTACTCGAGGCCGAGGCCCCGCTGGCTCGGCTGGATTATCTGGAGATCGTTGATCTGGCAAAGCTGCAGCCCTTGAAGCAGCTGAGCGGGCGCTGTGCGTTGGCTTTGGCCGCTTATTTTGGGCGCGCCCGGCTGATAGACAACCTGGTGCTGGAGGTGCGAGGTGAAGCCGTCCGCGAGCTCCGAGCGATCTAGAATGGGGCATCCATCAATGTATAGGAATTAGCATACGCTAAATGCCCATCGAGCTTGATTTGTATAGTGTAGTGAGGTAGTGTTATTGGTAAGTCGATTTTGATATCTTTGGTTACATAGAAATTCTCTTTCCCCAGGTGGTAATCATTCAGTATGACTTGCAGGCGGAACGGCCCGGGAGATCGAGTATCAGGCGAAAAGCGTGCAACCACATGATTTGCACTGAGTTCAACCGTTTCAATGAAGGTGTGAGCTCGAAAAAATAGCATACTGCGGGTCGTGGCCACAATCATTTCCTGGTATTGCCGTCGCAGCTTGGGAGATAATAGGGATAACAAGGTCTCCTTCTCAGCAGCGGAGCGGCAGTAGATGAAGCTCAGGGAGGTTAGATCAAGTTTCTGCGGCACGATGACCTCCGCATTACGCCGAAAGGTTATGTCGGAATCCTGGTGAGGGTCGAAGGGACCGGTGTGGTAAATCCTTGCCCAAGGGAGGTTCTCCAGCTCAGCCGCTGTGGAGAGGCGTTGGGCACGAGGGCTGGCCAGGTTGCCATCTGAAAACTGACAGTCAGCGCGGGTGAGAATTGCGTTAGAGTCAAACAGGAAAAAGACTGGTACAGGGCAATGTGCATGCAATGGGGTTATCTGGTCTATCGTTCGTATACCCTCGATATGATATTGTGTCGGAGTTTTAGGTCGAAAATAGAGGCGCACATAATGCTTAGCCGAGGTGGCAGTACCTGCCAGCACACGAGGACTACCACTGTCTACGGTTGGTTGATGAGCCTCCTCAAGATAGTTACGACAATGGAGACAACCTTCCTGTAGTATCTTTGCGGCATTGCGTACATCAGTATAATGAAAGACAAACCGGGGCCACCAACGCCTTTCCGAACGCTTTAGCCAGGATTGATCAGCTAGAGCCTGCAGGCAACTAAGGATTTGCGCTGTATCCAACTTGCGCTTGACCATAGGTGGTAGGCAAGGCTGACTTAAAAAGCGGCAATTGCGTCTGCTGACGTCCACGGTTGAAGGCGAGAGGGAGCACCTGCAAGCCTATGATAGGTGACCGCCGGAGATCAGCATAGTGCACAGCGACTTTAACCGGTTTCACATATGACAAACTAGCAAATAGAGGGGCCAAATAATACACCTGCCGGCTGAGACTGGGTACGATATTGCGTGTGGAGAACCCATGAGTTCTAAGCTGCTGCCAGAAAGCCATTAAGCTATCATAGGGGACATAATAGCGCTTATTGGAAGCAACTATCTCTATTGCTCGTGGTGCATGTTTCACTGTAGCAATAAATGGATGGTGATTGGCAATTGTTTCAAAGCTATGTCTCCTACCTAACAACTGCTCAATGTCTTCCCATACTTCAGAGAAGGGTAAGCTGGTAGGTTCAGAACGTAGCCATGCTTTCATCACTAGGGGGTCCTCATGTTCTGGGACAAAAGCATCTTTAAGGTCTGGATATACAAATACGTCTATAGGCAATCTGCTTAAATATTCGTGCATTAGGGGTTGAACGTCTTTCTGAAAGTCTAGACCCCCATTCCCGCAGCCGAGGGGGGGGAAAGCAATACTCTGAATACCTAATTTGGTATAGGTAGCGACAAATTTACCCAGACCAGTCCCAATATACTCCAAGCGCGAGGGATTGCGCCAATGCTGCTTGGTGGGAAAGTTGAGCACCCATTTGTTAGCGCTCTTGTAGAGCCAGAGTGTCCCGATCTTTAATTTCCCCTGCTCACAGAGCTGACGATACTGTTTGAACATCTCTGGGAACAGTCGCTTGAAATCGTAAGCCACACCTTTACCCATCACACCCACAGTATTGACGGTGTTAACAAGCACCTGTGCCGGGGCCTGGAAAATATTCCCACTTACATATAGAATCATGGCCATCACCTCATCGTGGCTCATAGAGCATTGGCCCTATGTTTTTATTATCGCAGACAGCGAGGGTCTTGGCAATTCCGCCGGTAAGCAGTTGAGGTGTTTAACAGTCTCGATCTGTGGTAAACTTATCCCTAGAGCTTCCATGGAGCGGGGAAACTGGTGATAAGCAAATCCAATACGTCCGAGCGCTCGCTTGAGTCATGCGTCACTGCCAACCCCGAAGAGACCCGTGCTTGGGGTCTCAAGCTGGCCCGGCGCCTCCAAGCCGGCGATTGCTTGTTGCTGATCGGTGAGCTGGGAGCGGGCAAGACCACTCTGGTGCAGGGCATCGCCTCCGGTTTCGGGGTGCCCCCGGAGAAGATCCGCTCGCCAACTTTCGTGTTGATCCGAGAGTATGACGGACAGATTCCCATCTACCATGTGGACGCCTATCGGCTGCGCTCGGCCGAGGAGCTGCTCGACGTCGGCTTCGAGGACTATCTGGCAAGTGGTCGGGGACTGGTGATCGTCGAATGGGGCGAAGTCGTCCGGCCACTCTGTCCGCCGGATAGCTGGGAAGTGCGGCTGGAGATCCTAGATGAGCATAGGAGACGGCTTACGAGTTTCCTGGGCGCACACAGGAGACGAAAAAGGCATAGAGACGGAGACTAAACTATCATGGAGCGCGCCGCAGGGCTGAGCGTCGCAGATTTGCAGGTCCCAGACATCAGGCGCTCGGTGTTGGAACTGATCGCTCAGGTGCCGGCCGGTCGGGTGACCACCTATGGCAGGCTAGCCACCGCCTTGGGCGATGTGGTCGCCAGCCGTGCTGTGGGCCGGATCATCGCTGAAGCCGGCGCAGAGTACCCTTGCCATCGGGTGGTCTACCGCGATGGGCGCGTCGGCACTTGGCGAGCCGGCGAGAGCCTAAGACGCCTGCGGGCCGAGGGCATCCGGCTCCAGGAGGACCGCATCGCTGACTTGCCAGGCTTGCTCCTCTCCGAGTTCAGCTCAGAGCAGCCGCTCAAAGCGCTGCGTGACCTGCAGGACGAGCTGCGCTCCCGCATCTCGACCGAGCCCGCCCGCTCAGAGTATCGCACCGTCGGCGCAGTGGACCTCTCCTATCCGGGGCCCTGGCAAGCTGTGGGAGCCTACGTGCGGCTGGAGGCCCGGAGCGGGCGCTTGCTGGATTTTCAGACGCTGCAGTCGGAAATAAACTTCCCCTATATCCCGAGCTATCTGTCCTTTCGCGAGTTGCCGGTCTTGCTCGCCTTGCTGAGCCAAACGCGACAATCCGGATTGCTTCCCGATGTTTTGATGGTGGACGGCAACGGGATATTGCACCCACGCGGCGCCGGGATCGCCTCGCATCTGGGAGTATTGCTGGATTTACCGACCATCGGGATCAGCAAATCCCTGCTCTGCGGCCAAGTTGATCTGAGCGGCATGAAGCGGGGCGAGGCACGAGAGATCAGAGATGCCAAGCGAGCAAATAGCATCATCGGTGCGGCGCTCAAGACCGGTGAGCGGTCCAAGCCGATCTTCGTCTCCATTGGCCACCGGATCGACCTGGACTCAGCGATCGAGCTGACGTGGCGGCTGGCCTTAAAAAAGCTTCCGGAGCCGATCCGGCAAGCGCATCGGGCCTGCACCGTCGCAGCGCACCCTCATGCTTAGACCCGCTCGACCTTGATCAGGTTGGTCGTCCCGGAGACTCCGAAGGGTGCGCCGGCGGTAAGGACTACCCAGTGACCTTTTTGGATCAGCTCGGCCTGCAGGGCCACTTCGACCGAGCGGCGCAGTATCTCGTCGGTGCTGCTCTCCGAGAAGGGGATCACCAGTGGTTGGACGCCCCAGATGAGGGACAGCTGGTTTCGCACCTGCTCAGAGTAGGTCACGGCGACGATAGATTGGGGTGGGCGGAACTTGGCTACCAGTCGGGCCGTGGCTCCCGAGCGCGTCGAGGTGATGATCGCGGCCGCGTCGATATGCTCGGCGATCAGGCAGGCTGACTGGCCGATCGCCTCTGTGGTGCTCACTCGCCGCACCTCTGCAAGCCGCACCTGCGGCTCAGCTCGCTCGATGCATTGGGCAATCCGGGTCATGATCTGAACCGACTCGACCGGATAACTTCCGATGGCCGTCTCCTCCGAGAGCATGATCGCATCGGCTCCGTCTAGAATGGCCGTAGCGATGTCCGAGACCTCGGCCCGCGTTGGCCGGGGGTTATCCACCATGGATTTGAGCATTTGCGTGGCGATGATCACCGGCACACCCCGCTCCCGACAGCGCTGGACCAGACGCCGCTGAGCGAGCGGCACCTCTTCCAGGGGAATCTCGACGCCCAGGTCTCCCCGGGCTACCATGACCGCATCGGAGGCGGCGATGATCGCCTCACTATTGGCGATCGCTTCGGTTGTCTCCATCTTGGCCACGATGCCGGCCCCGCAGCCCTTGAGAATCTGGCGCGCTCGCTCGATATCTGAGGCCTGGCGCACGAAGGAGACCGCCAGATAATCAATGCCGCAACTGGCAGCGAACTCGATGTCCTGGCGATCGGCCTCGGCGAGGGAGGGCAGTCGCGCTTCGGGGAGATTAACCCGCTTGTGATCACCCAATACGCCAGAGTTCTTCACCTGGCAGCGGATGCCCTCTGGACTGCTGGAGAGTACCTGTAGCTCGATCTCCCCGTTGGCCAGCCAGACGGCGTCGCCGGGGTGCAGATGCTGCCAAAGGTCGGGATAGTCTATCGGGATGCGCTCGGCGTTGCCCAGCAACTCGGCCGCCACCAGCGAGAGCTCTTGGCCGGCGCCCAGCTTCAGCCGGCCGCCGGCCAGCGCTCCGGTGCGGATGCCCGGCCCCTTGGTATCGGCCATGATGGCCAAAGGCAACCGGGCTTGAGCGGCCGCCTCCCGCGCTCGCCGGATAGTCTCCCGGTGCTCTTCCGGGGTGCCGTGGGCCATGTTGATGCGGATTAAGTTCATGCCGGCAGATAGCAGCTTGATTAGCATCTCCGGCTGCCAGGAGGCCGGGCCGATGGTGGCGATGATCTTGGTGCGCTTAGCTGCCGTCTTGACGGTGACAGGAGTGCTCATGCCCCAAAGTTTAGCACGCCGAGGCTCAGAAGGGAAACTGGCGAGCTTTCACCGTTTTTTCAGACGGATTTCCCGCGGTTCCCCCCCGGTGGCTATGGTGCTGTCACCGGTAAGCAGTTATAATAAGAATATCCTAAGGCGCAAGAGCGCCGCTAAGACCCCCAGGAGGTCGAGATCATGGTGAGTCATCGGAAACAGCTTGTCAGGGTGGCAGTCGCAGTGGCCATCTTGGCCTTAGCGCTTCCCCTGGCAGCGCAAGCGCAGGTGAGCACAACTATTTTGATGGGCACGGTCATGCAGGTCACCCAGGTGGGCAACGAGCGCTTCGTGCAGTTGGACACCAACGGGAATGGCCAGAGCGATCTGCTGCTGCAGCTCAACCCCGGCGACACGGTGCTGAACGCGCAAGGGCAGCCGGTGGCTGCCGACCAACTCCAGGTGGGCGGCTATATTACCGTGCCCACGGCCCAAATAGATTCCCACAAGGGCTATTACGAGATTCCGGAGTCGCAGGGCTCCGCTGCCGGTGGGTCCGGGACCACTGCTGCAGCTCAGGTGCCCCTGAGCGGAACGGTCGTACAGGTCAGCCGGCAGGGCAACGAGTTGGTCGTATCTCTCGATACCAACGGTGACGGTACAGCCGACATTCAGATCAAGCTCCAAGCGGGCGACGCAGTGCTAGGCCCCAACGGTCAGCCCGTAGCCTTGAGCGATATTGCCGTCGGCAGCCAGATCAGCACCCCTTATTATAGCTATGATGCTTCCAGTGGCACCTTCGAAGCTCACAGCGCAGCCGAACAGGCCAGTAGCTCGAATCAAGGCAGCAAGCAGGACAGTAGTGCCGACAAGAGCAAAGATGGTCAGGACAAGCAAGATCCAACCGCCGACAAGAGTAAGGATAAGCAACAACAGGAGCAGGAAGCCAATAAGAGCAAAGACAAGAGTCAAGGTAAAAGTCAGGATAAGAGCCAGGATAAGAGCAAAGATAAACACGATAACGGTGGCGACGGCGATCAGAATAACGGCAATGGCAACGGTGACGGTAATGGTGGTGGCAACGGTGGTGGAGGTGGGGACTAGCCATCGCTGAGCCAACACTCTCTCTCCCTTGTTTTAAAGGTGACCGCCGTCATATCTTTTCCTGATCCGGATCATGGCCTGGGTAATCTCACTCGGTTATACTCGTCTTTAATTGTGAGGTAAGATCAGGTAGTCCTATTCGGCAAAAGGAGGCATTGTGTTGAAGGTAGCTAGCATCGTCTGGGGCAGGGAGGGGAAAGCAGATGGCCACAGCGGCTCCTGAGCGAACTGTCAAAGCAGGTTGGTGGGAGAGCTTCTATCAGGGCTTGACCTATCGCGGCTACGAGGGCCATTGGGCCTGGATTTTCCACCGGGTGACCGGTCTAGGAGTGTTGCTCTTCCTGACCTTGCACATCGTGGACATCTTCTTGCTCACCTTGGGGCCGGGGGTCTTCAACTCGCTATTGGCACTCTATAAGGCCCCGGCAGCTCGCATTCTGGATGTCTTCCTGCTCTTTGGGGTGCTCTTCCACGCCGTCAACGGCCTGCGCATCGTGATCATAGACTTTTGGCCCCACGCCACCAGGGCACACAAGGCGATCTTCTGGGCCGAAGTAGCCGTCTTCCTGATTGTCTTCGTGCCCTCAGCGCTGGTCCTGCTCGCACCGCTCTTCGGCTGGGGAGGAGGAGCTCAATCATGAGACCAAGCAGTGCCGAACGCGCTTCTTCCGGTAGCTTTGAGCTCTTCGCCTGGCTTTTCATGCGCATCTCCGGGGTGATCCTGCTGGGCATGGCCGTCTTTCATCTGTTCTACATGCACTTCGTCTTCGGGGTGGAGAGGATGAACTTCAATACGATCGGGGCGCGCTGGCAAAACCCGCTTTGGCGGGTCTTCGACTTCTTCCTGTTGGCCTTTGCGCTGTTCCACGGCTTCAACGGTCTGCGCGTCGTCCTCGACGATTATCTCAGCCAGCGACCCGGCTGGCGCGTGCTAGCCAAAACCCTGGTCTTCGTCCTGGTCGTGGGCCTGATGAGCATCGGAGGCTACGTCATCTTCACCTTCCCGGCGGCGGCCAATCTGGCGGCGGTACCCTAGAGTCTCAGCTAGCCCAATAAGGAATAACTCATGGAAATTCATCATCATCAGTATGAAGCGGTCATTGTGGGTGCTGGGGGCGCGGGGTTGAGCGCGGCGGTCTACGCCGCACGCGGTGGAGCCAATGTCGCCGTCATCAGCAAACTCTATCCCCCCCGCTCGCACACCGGCGCGGCTCAGGGCGGCATCAATGCCGCGCTGGGCAACCTGGAAGAGGACCATTGGGAATGGCATATGTTCGACACGGTTAAGGGCTCGGACTACCTAGGTGACCAGGAGGCCATCGAGCTGATGGTCCGTAAGGCACCGGAGATCGTCTACCAGCTGGAGCATCTGGGCCTGCCCTTCGATCGCACGCCGGAGGGCAAGATCATGCAGCGCCCCTTCGGTGGCCACACGCGCAACTATGGCGAAGCCCCGGTCAAACGCTCCTGCCACGCCGCCGACCGCACCGGTCACATGATCCTGCAGACGCTCTATCAGAACTGCATTAAAGAGGGGATCACCTTCTTCGATGAGTTCCACGTGCTCGATCTATTGCTGGAAGATGGGGTATGTCGCGGTGCGGTGGCCTATGAGATCGCCACAGGCGACCTGCATGTCTTTCATAGCAAAGCGGTGCTCTTCGCCACCGGCGGCTGCGGCCGGATTTTTTCCTTCACCAGCAATGCCCATGCCCTTACCGGCGACGGCCTAGCCAGCGTCTATCGCCGAGGGGTGCCGCTGGAAGACATGGAGTTCTTCCAGTTTCATCCCACCGGGCTTTATCCACTGGGTATCCTTATTACTGAGGCGGTGCGCGGCGAGGGCGGTGTGCTGCGCAATGACCAGGGTGAGCGCTTTATGGAGCGCTACGCGCCGACGATCAAAGACTTGGCGCCGCGCGATCTGGTCTCGCGGGCGATCTACCTGGAGGTTCGCGAGGGTCGAGGCATCGGTGGCAAAGATTATGTCCACCTGGATGCGACCCAGCTGGGTCAGGCGATCATCAAAGCCAAGCTACCAGAGATAGCGGATTTTTGTCGCACCTATGTGGGTGTCGATCCAGTCAAGCAGCCGATACCGGTCAAACCGACGGTGCATTACGCCATGGGTGGCATCCCCACAGACATTGATGCCCAAGTGATCGTTGACGATCAAGGGACGCCGGTCGCCGGCCTCTACGCCGCCGGGGAGTGCGCCTGCGTCTCGGTGCATGGGGCCAATCGTCTGGGCTGCAATTCACTGCTGGACATCGTGGTATTTGGCCAACGCGGCGGGGTCAGGCTAGCCGAATATGTCAAAGGAGCCGACTTCGCACCGCTGCCCCCTGAGCCGGAGGCCTGGTCGGTGAGTCAGATCGAGCGCTTCCTCAAGGGTCCTGGTGATCATCAGGAGAAGATCGGCGCGCTACGGGCCGAGATGCAGGAGCTGATGATGCGTGATGTGGGCGTCTTCCGCACAGAGGAGCCCCTGCGGCAGGCACTGGCAGGGCTCAAGGCACTCAAAGCACGCTACCAGGAAGCCGAGATAGATGACCGGGGCCATCGCTTCAACACCGACCTGCTGGAGGCGATTGAACTGGGCAACCTGCTGGAGCTGGCGGAGGTGGCCGCCGCCGGAGCGCTGAACCGCCAGGAGAGTCGGGGGGCGCACTATCGCGAAGATTTCCCCCAGCGCGACGATGCCAACTGGCTCAAGCACACCCTGGCCTGCAAGGTCGCAGGTCAGATTGAGTTCTCTTACAAACCAGTCTCGATCACTAAATTCCAGCCCAAAGAGCGCAAGTACTAACAGTCAGGGAGGAGCGAAACAGCATGAAAGCGCACTTCAAGATCAAGCGCTTCAATCCGGAAAAAGACCGCGAGCCGCATTGGGAGGAGTATGAGCTAGAGGTCGAGCCCACCGAGCGGGTGCTGGATGCCCTACAGACAATCAAGTGGGAACAGGATGGCACGTTGACCCTGCGCCGTAGCTGTGCGCATGGTATCTGTGGCTCCGACGCCATGGTTATCAACGGGAAAAATCGACTGGCCTGTAAGACACTGATTAAAGACCTGGGCAGTCATATCACCGTCGAGCCTCTGCGCGGCCTGCCGGTGATCAAAGATTTGATCATTGATTTCACCGATTTTTTCGCTAAATATCGCTCTATTAAGCCCTATTTCATCAACGATGAGCCACCTCCGGATGTGGAGCGGCGTCAGTCACCTCGGCAGCGGGCGCGCTTCGACGATACGACCAAGTGTATTCTCTGCGGGATCTGCACTACGGCCTGCCCGGTCTTCTGGGCCGACTCGCGCTATCTAGGCCCGGCGGCCATCGTGCAGGCACATCGCTTCCTCTTCGACAGCCGCGATCAGGGTGCCGAGGAGCGGCTGCCGGTGCTGAGCGCCCACGGCGGCGTCTGGAAGTGCCGCACCGTCTTCAACTGTACCGATGCCTGCCCCCAAGGCATAGACGTCACCGGAGCGATCGCTGAGGTGAAGAAACTGCTACTCTTCAGGAAGCTCTAGCCAGGAGGAAACTTATGGCCGTGGTTCGCACCCCCGAAGCACGCTTCACCCATCTGCCCGGCTTTCCCTTTCAGCCACATTATCTGGAACTGAGTGGGCTGCGCCTGCACTATCTGGACGAAGGTCAAGGTGAAGTCATTCTTTGTCTGCACGGCGAGCCAAGCTGGTCATATCTGTATCGCAAACTGATCCCTCCGCTGGCGCGTGGCTATCGGGTCTTAACCCCGGACTTCATCGGCTTCGGTCGCTCGGATAAACTCACCGAGAGGGGCGAATATTCGTTTCAGTTGCATTGCGATACCCTGGCTGGCTTCATCACCGCGCTGAGATTGGAGCAGATCACCCTGGTCGTCCAGGACTGGGGAGGCCTGATCGGCCTGCGGCTGGCCACCGAGCTGCCGGAGCGCTTTGCCCGCTTGGTGATTATGAATACCGGCCTGCCCACCGGTGAGCAGCCGATGTCGGAGGCTTTTCTACGCTGGCGAGCCTTCGCCCAGAACACGCCGGACCTGCCGATCGGGCGGGTGATTCGCTCCGGCCTGGCTCATCCCGAAGAGGTCACAGCGGAGGTCATCGCCGCCTACGAGGCACCCTTTCCTGATGGCTCTTACAAGACTGGAGCGGTGGCTTGGCCCATGCTGGTGCCGATTCATCCCCATGATCCCGGTGCGGAGGCCATGCGCCGGACGCGCCAGGCACTCTCCCGCTGGCAGAGGCCGGCCCTGGTGCTCTTCTCCGATGGAGACCCCATCACGCGCGGCGGCGATCGCTTTTTTCGCCGGCTGATCCCCGCGGCAAAAGCCGAGCCGGAGCTGGTGATTCATGATGCCGGCCACTTCCTGCAAGAGGAGCAAGGTGAGGAGATCGCCAGACAGATTGCCGGGTTCATCGCCCGGCGGTCGTGATTGCATCTCCCTGCCGGATTAACCTATAATCATCATAATCAGAGGAGGGAGAAAACATGTTTGTACGCATGTGGATGACGACTGAGGTGATCACCGTCACTCCGGATACCCCGATCATGGATGCCAGCAGCCTGATGAAGGAAAAGCAGATCCGTCGGCTGCAGGTGGTAGACAAGCGGGGACAATTGGTGGGTATCATCACCCAAGGAGACATACAGGAGGCCAGCCCTTCTGCTGCCACCAGCCTCAACATTTGGGAGCTTAACTACCTGCTGGCCCGCATGACCGTGGCAGAGAGCATGACCGGTCGCGATGAGTTGGTGATCATCTCACCGGACGATCCGATCGAAGAGGCGGCTATCCTGATGCGTCAACGTAAAGTCGGAGGACTCCCGGTAGTCAAAGATGATAAGCTAGTGGGTATTATCACCGAATCAGATCTCTTCGAGGTGATGAGCAAATTGCTGGGCATCGATCGCGGCGGCACGCGGCTCACCCTGGAACTGGAAGATGAACCGGGTGCCCTGGTCGAAGCACTGAGCGTGATCAAAGAGCATCAGACCAACGTGCTCTCGGTGGTGACCTGTGAGGAGTGCCGCAGCAGCCCTGAGCGCGGGGTGGTGGTCATCCGCATAGCTGATTATGATTTCCGTGAGATCGTCCATGATCTACACCAGCACGGGATCAACGTGCTGGACGCACGGACCTGAGTGCTGGCAACTATGCTGCGTCGTCTCTTCCTGGCCCTCTCAGAGAGTGAGCGGCTGCGAGATTGGTTGGTCCGAACCAGAGTCTCGCGACGGGCTGCGCGGCGTTTTGTAGCCGGTGAGGAGCTGAGCCAGGCCTTGGAGGTCACGCGGGTGCTGGCTGGCCAGGGCATCAAGACCACCCTGGACCATCTGGGCGAGAACACCCACACCGTTCAGGAGGCTCAGGCAGCGGCCGGCGAGTATCTGAAGATACTAGAGTCCGTTCGGCAAAACGGGCTGGAAGCCAATGTCTCCCTGAAGCTAAGCCAGATGGGTCTGGAGATTGACGAAGAGCTATGTTATCAGAATCTGGCCCAGATAGTCGCTGAGGCTCAAGAGAGTGGTAGCTTCGTCCGTATCGACATGGAGGGCTCAGATACCACTGAACGGACGCTCCGACTCTACGAGCGGCTGCGCACTGCAGGCTATGAGCGGGTCGGCGTGGTGATTCAGGCCTATCTGCGACGCAGCGAAGCGGACATTCGGCGACTGATCGCCCGCGGCGCATCGGTAAGGCTCTGCAAGGGAGCCTACGCCGAGCTTCCAGGGGTGGCCTTCGCCAGCAAGCATAAGGTAGACCAGAACTACCGGCAGCTCTTGTCGTTGCTCCTCGGCGAGGAGGCAGAAGCGAAAGGGGTGCAGGTGGCGATCGCCACCCATGATGCTGCCTTGATAAATTGGGCCAAGCAACTGATCCAAGAACGGGCCAGCTCAACTGAGCAGTATGAGTTTCAGATGCTCTACGGAATCAGGCGTGACTTGCAGCGGCAGTTGGCTCAGGCCGGCTATCCGGTGCGCGTTTACGTTTCTTATGGCCAAGAGTGGTATCCCTATTTTATGCGCCGCCTGGCCGAGCGGCCGGCCAATCTATTTTTCCTCTTGCGCCAGTTGGGGCGTGGTTGAAAGAAAAGCGAACCAGGGAGACTAGAAGCCTCCCTGGTTCGCTGCCAAGATCCCCGTATGTGTTGCTACTTGCCGCCAAAGGGGCGATCCTAGCTTATTCTCACGCGCACGCGCTTCAGCGCAGCAGAGCTACCGCGACGGCACCTAGCCCGGCCAGCAACCCGATGAGCGCTAGACCGTTAGCCGCATCCGCCTTCATCTCCGCCCGCTTGATCTGTTTAGCAGTCAGCTGTTGGAGCTGGGTAACTTGCTGCTGGACGTTCTGGATATCGGACCGGCTGGGAACGCTGGCGAGCGCGCTCTGCACCTGCTGTGCCACCCCAGCCTTAAGACCAGCAAGAGAGCCCTGTAGGTCGGTCAAGCTCTTCTTGTTGTTCTCCGCCTCGATGAGCACATCAGAGATCTTCGCCGTCAGACGATCCACTTTCTTGGTGACGTCCGCCGGAACGTGTGGCTGTTGAGGTTGAGGCCGCTGTACTTTGGCCTTCTGGGAAAGCGCTTGCAGTTGCGCTTGCAGCGCTTTAAGCTGTGTGCTATTGGCTTGTACACGCTCTGCGACGCCCTGCAGTTGCTTAAATTCGCCCAAGCGTTTGACGACGTCCTGCAGACGTGCGATGCCTGCGGCTTGTTTATCCAGGTTGGAAGCGAGCTGAGCCACGCTGGCCTGCAAAGAACCGATTGTCCCGGTCATACTGCTGACCTGGTTGGCAGTATCTTGTAGTTGACTCAACCGCTTATCAGCATCATCCAGACGTGCAGCCAGTCCACCGATACTGCTATCAGTCTTAGCGGCCAGATCGCTGATACTGCTGTCGGTCTTGGCGGCTAGCTTGCTCATGCTACTGCCAATCTTAGCTGACAGGTCGCTCATGCCACCGTCCAGCTTGGTGGACAGATCACTGATACTGCTACTGGTATTGGCAGATAGATTGCTAAATGAACTCTGTAGATCGGAGAGCTGCCCTTCGGCCGTATCCATACGGCTGAGCAGCGAACCGAGGTTGGCCTGCATAGCGTTGGTCAAAGCTACAGCGTGATCGGAGCCTTCTTTGATCTTGCTGATGCCCAACTCGTTCGCTTTGATGCGATTGCTCAGTTCCTGGGTTGTCTTGGTGAGTTGATCGGACAACGAAGCGAGATCGGCCTTTTGTTGGGCCACCTCACCGGGCAGGTCGGCCAGTTGCTTCACCGCATGGCTCAGCGTGGCCACCGTGCCATCCAGACGCTTGACCTGGAAACCATTGTCCTTGACGATCTGTTCGACGCTATACAACCTAGGGCCAAACTGCTGCACGGTACTTTTGCTCGCGTCGGAGACCTGTTGAATCTGCAATGCGAGCGACTTAACGACCATTTCCAAATTGCCGAGTTGACTCTCCAGCTGAGTCAGCTTAGCTTTGAGCGCTTTGGTATCGCTCTGGGCATAGGCTGGGCTCAAGGAGAAGAAGCTAAGGAGCGCCACCAGCACGAGGATCAGTGACGTCCGCTTGAAGCCTGTAAATTTGATCATGTGGTACATCCCCCCTTTAGCGTTACCCCATTCTAGGGGAGAAGACTCGCCTGAACAGTAATGACAATTACTTTGCGACAGAAGAGCCCTTGGCAAGCCACTAATTAACGGCAGCGCTCTCAGAGGCTCTCCTTTGGCCGATTGCCAACTGTCCTGCCTATTGATATAGCTCCCGCCGGCCAAACTGCAAAAATAGCCCTCTGAGAAATCCATGAGAGATATGCCCTATGAGAACAGGCTTTTGTCTCAGTTGGCGATCCTTAAGTCCGTTAATGGTACATTAACGGACATGAAAGCACTACTGACTTTCCATGGTGATCTTCTTCATCACCAGTGGCTGAAGGGGACGATCCCGGCTGTCGGTAGCGACCCGACCCATCGCCAGCACGACATTCAAACCCTCGATGACCTGGCCGAAGACGGCATACTTGCCGTCCAAGCTGGGCGCAGGAGCCAGGGTGATGTAGAACTGGCTGCCGGCGCTGTTGGGGTCCTGAGTGCGGGCCATGGCTACCATGCCAGCGCGATCGTGGTTGAGACCCTTGACGATCTCCAGCGGGATGGTCCAACCGGGGCCACCTGAGCCATCACCATTGGGATCTCCCCCTTGGATGACGAAGCCGGGCACCACACGATGGAAGGTCAGGCCATCATAGAAGTGCTGCTTGACCAGCTTGATGAAGTTGCCCGCGGTGATGGGGGCTTCCTTCAGGAAAAGCTTGATCTTGAAATTGCCCTGATTGGTCTCCACCAGCGCGATGGGATCGGTAGTCGGCTCGTTCGCCTGTGTGGTCTTGCCGGTCGCGGCCGGCTTGGCAACAGAGCTCTTACTCGTTTGCTTGGCATTACAACCACTCAGCGCCAGCAACATCACCACAGCACCCAAAGCGACTATTCCCTTCTTTCTCACTTCGGAAACACTCTCCTTTATATATTTGGCGTCTCTTGTCCTATAGTCCGCCCCAGCTCTGCCCGGCTTTAACTTCGACTTTCAGCGGTACCTCAAGCTTCATGACCTGCTCCATCGCGCGCTTGATCAGCCCAGCGGCGGCCGGGGCCTCGGCCTGATCAACTTCAAAGAGCAGCTCATCGTGAATCTGCAGGAGCATATCGCAGCGCAGCCCACTCTGGCGCAGTGCTTCAGCTACGCGCAGCATGGCCAGCTTCATGATGTCGGCCGCGGAGCCTTGCACCGGCGCGTTGACGGCGTTGCGCTGCTCATAGCTGCGTCGCGCCCAGTTGTGGCTCTTGATCTCCGGCAGATAGCGCCGCCGGCCGGTGATGGTGCTCACATAACCTTGAGCCTCGGCCAACTGCACCTGCTCGGTCGCATAGGCCTTGACCCGCTCATAGCGCCGATAATAACTGTCTATATAGCTTTGGGCCTCCTTTTGACTTATCTGCAACTCGCGCGCCAGCCGATAGGCACTGATCCCATAGATGATCCCGAAATTGATCCGCTTGGCAATTCCTCGCTGATAGGCGTTGACCTGCTCCGGAGCCAAGCCGAAAAGCTCCGCTGCCGTCTTGCGGTGTAGGTCCTCGCCAGCCCGGAAGGCGCGCAGTAGCTCCGGATCACCGGAAAGATGCGCCAGCACGCGCAGCTCAATCTGCGAGTAGTCGGCTCCCAGCAACAAGCGGCCCGCCGGGGCGATGAAGGCGGAGCGAATCTGGCCACCCAGCGCTGTGCGCACCGGGATATTCTGCAGATTGGGATCGCTGGAGGAAAGCCGCCCTGTGGTGGTCACGCTTTGATTAAAAGTCGTGTGAATCCGCCCGGTCTCCGGGTTGATGTAACTGGGTAGTTTTTCCACGTAGGTACCGCGCAGCTTCTCCAGCTCACGATATTGCAGGATCAGCTCCGGCAGGGGATGCAGGTCGGCCAGCTCGCGCAACACCTGAGCATTGGTCGAGACGCCGCTCTTGGTTTTTTTAATCGGCTTGATCGGCTTGAGCCGCAGTCGCTCAAAGAGCACCTCGGCCACCTGCTTAGGCGAGCTGGGATTGAACTCGCCGCCGGCCAGCCGGGCCATCTCAGCGCGCAATACTTCGATCTGCTTGTGCAGCTCCCGCGCCTGCTCTTTCAGGATGGCCGGATCTAGCCCAATGCCGGACAGCTCCATCCTGGCCAGCACCGGGATCAGCGGCAGCTCGATCTCCGAGAAGAGCTCCCAGAGCCTATCGGCCCGTAGTTTCTCGCTCAGCGGTCGGCGCAGGCACAGCACCGTCTCGGCATCGGCGACGGAGTAGCGCGCCGCTTCGTCTATAGGAACTTTACTAAATTCCTGTTGGCTTAGCTCTTTATACGGCTGCATGGCGCGATGCAGATAGTGCGCGGCGATCGCAGCTAAGCTCTTGGGGCTGCCCGGCTCCAGCAGATAGGCGGCGATCATGGAGTCGAAAGCGACCTGCCGGAGTTTAATCCCGTAGCGCCGCAATATCTTCAGATCATACTTAATATTCTGCCCTAGGAGCTCTTTGCCGGGGTTCTCCAGCAGCGGCCTGAGCCGAGTGAGGGTTTCTTCCAGCCCCAACTGGGGCGGCGCGCCAAGATAGTCGTGCGCCAGCGGCAAATAGTAGCCGCGGCCCGTCTCTACCGCCAGTGATATGCCGACTATCTGGGCCCGCAGCGCGTCCCGACTGCTTGTCTCCAGATCGAGCGAGATGGCCGGAGCCTGACCCAATCGGGCTAAGAGCACCTCAAATTGCTCCTCGCTAAGCACGATCTCAACGGCGATCTCGGCCGGCCGGAGCGGATCGAGCGCCAGCTCCTGGAGCAGGCTGCGGAACTGCAACTGCTGAAACAGCTCGCGCAACCGCGCTCGGTCGGGAGCATGGCAGCGGCATTTTGCCAGCAATACCGCTGAATCCTGTTCCAAGGGGACCGCTTGCAGTTCGACCAGTTGGCGACTCAGCCTGGCCTGCTCGGCGTAGTTGAGCAAAGCATCCCGCGCGCGCCGATTGCTCACCCGTTCGGCCTGGGCCAGCAACCCTTCCAGTGAGCCGAACTCGCCCAACAGTCGCTTGGCGGTGACCTTGCCGATGCCGGGCACGCCGGGCACGTTGTCCACCGCATCGCCCACCAAGGCCAGATAATCGCCGATCTGCTCCGGTGGCACGCCCAAATGGCGTCGGACCCCTTCCGCGTCCAGCAACTCCAGCGCCTGCCCCGCTCGGCCGGCCGGTCGCAAGAGCTGCACCCGCTCACCCACCAGTTGCATCAGGTCCTTATCACCGGAGAAGATCAGCGCTGGCAGATCCCTATCAGCCCGAACCAGCCGACGAATCAAGGTGGCGATCAGGTCATCGGCCTCGTAACCCGGAGCGGCGAAGTGCGGCAGACCCAGAGCCTCCACCACCTCCTGGATGCGCGGCAATTGCACAGCCAACTCTTCTGCCATCGGCGGGCGCTGCGCCTTATACTCGGCGTACAGCTGATGGCGCCACGTGGGACCGCGCGAGTCGAAGGCCACCGCGGCATACTGGGCCGGATAATCACCCAGCAACTTGAGCAGCATCCGGCTCACCCCGTAGATCGCCCCAGTGGGAAAGCCCTCAGCAGTAGACAGACCTGACATGGCAAAATAGGCCGGATAGATCAGCGAGCCGGCGTCTATCAGCAGCAGCCGCGCTGCGTTAGCTTCGTCTGTGCCTGGATCAGGTGGTCGAGATCGGTCGGCCATTGATGCCTCCTCGGCTGCGCAGCAGATGGCAGAGCGCGATGGCCAGCGCATCGGCCGCATCGTCCGGTCGGGGCAGGGTATTCAAGTTCAGCAGCCGTTGGACCATCGCCTGCACCTGGCGCTTGCCCGCCCGCCCGTAGCCGCAAATCTGACGTTTGACTTCTAGCGGCGTATACCCGCTGATCGGCAACTCATGGCCGGCCAGCAAGATGACCCCACGCGCCTGCGCCACAGCCATCGCCGTAGTGACGTTTTTGCAAAAGAAGAGCCGCTCGACCGCCATAGCCGCTGGCCGCGCTTCGCTGATGAGTGCGCACAGCTCCTCATAAATCATCTGCAACCGGGCCGGATCGGCCTGAGCGGCCGGCGTGCGGATCACCCCGGCTTCGATCAGCCGATAGACACGATCCCCTGAGCCAGGTTCGATCAGGCCATAGCCCACGATCGCCAGGCCGGGGTCTATGCCCAAGACCCTCATGGCAACAGCTTTTTCAGCACGGCCAACCGCGGATCGCCCCACCGTTCCGGTGGACAGTAACATGCTCCCAGATTCAGGTCATGGCCACAGTGGGGGCAAAGCCCCTGGCAATCAGGTTTACAGAGATATTTGGGCTCCAAGGAGTTAAGTATCAAGCTGTGCAGATAAGGCAATAATTCCAGCTCTTTAGCCTGACGAGGATAGAAAAACTCCTCAATCGGCAACCCCTCAGCCCCGGCGGCCGGCTCCTCGCGCAGCACAAGCTGCTGCTCCAACATGATCGGCACCCTGACCGGTGCCAGGCAGCGGCTACAGGAGAGCTCGATCTCGGTGGCAAGATGCAGATCTAGATAGATTAGTTGCTCCTGATAGAGGGCCTGACCCCAGATGTGCAGCGCCTGAGTGAAAGATAAGCGACGCTCGCCCGACCCTGCTTGGCCCCGCTTGGCTATGCTAAGCGTCCCGGTCTGATCGAAAGGCACCATTCGACCCCGTTGTCGCCTGAGTCGCTGTAGTTCAAGCTTGAACATATATCTTTGGTAAGGGCGAAACATTGGCCATAAATGCTTCGCCCCTACTGCTCTCCCTGGACGGCAGCGAGCACCTGGAGCGCCCGCCTGACCGGTCCCACATCGTGGACGCGCAGGATCTGCGCTCCGTGGAGCGCGCCGATCAGGCAACTGGCGATCGTCTCCTCCAGCCGCTGAGAGACCGGACGATGTGTGATAGCCCCCAGGAACGACTTGCGTGAGGTGCCCAGCAGGATCGGCCTCCCCAGTTTAGCCAATTCGCCCAGCCGTCTCAAGATCTCGCTGTTATCCTGAGGTCGCTTGCCGAAACCAATCCCCGGATCAAGGATGATTTGCGCGCGCACGATGCCTCGGCTCTGTGCAAAAGCCAGTCTTTCACGCAAGAAATCGCCGATCTCGCTCATCACATCATCATAGTGTATGAGCTGACTCTGCATAGTTTGTGGGGTACCACGCATGTGCATCAACACCACCCCGGCGCCGGAGGCGGCAACGACCTCGGCCATCTGAGCATCGAAGCGCAAGGCACTCACATCGTTGACCAGCTCAGCTCCGGCTGCCAAGGCCGCCTGCGCGACCGAGGCCTTGTAAGTATCTATTGAGAGAGGCAACTCCGGCAGAGCCTGATGCACAGCGCGCACTACCGGCAGCACCCGCCGCAGCTCTTCCTCCGGCGGAACCGACTGCGCACCGGGCCTGGTGGACTCGCCACCTATATCCAAGATGTCGGCACCCTCTTGGGCCAGCCGCTCCGCCTGACGTAGGGCGGCATCAACTTTAACATAGCGGCCACCGTCGGAGAATGAGTCCGGCGTGACGTTCAAAATGCCCATGATCAGTGGGCGGCCTCCGGGTTGGTCGCTATTCTCGCTCAATGATGGTGGCGATCCCTTGACCGAAGCCGATGCACATGGTGATCAAGGCCCGCTCCGCCTCCCGGCGCTCCAGCTCGTGCAAAGCGGTGGTCATCAGCCGCGCGCCGGAACAGCCCAAGGGATGGCCCAGGGCGATCGCCCCACCATTGACGTTTAGCTTCTCCCAGTCGGCGTCGAGCTCCCGTCCCCAGGCGAGCGGCACCGAAGCGAAGGCCTCGTTGACCTCGAAGATATCGAGATCACCAAGCTGGAGGCCGGCCCGTTTCAAAGCCAGCTGGGTCGCCGGAATCGGGCCGGTGAGCATGATGGTAGGATCAACTCCGATCACCGCCCAGCTCAAGAAATGTGCCTTGGGCTTGAGTCCCAACTCTTGGGCCTTCTCCCTGGAGGTGAGCAGCAGCAGCGCAGCGCCGTCGCTGATCTGGCTCGAGTTGCCGGCGGTGATCACCCCAGCGGGCCGAAAGGCCGGCGCCAGGGTGGCCATCTTCTCCAGGCTGGTATTGCGGCGGATGGTCTCATCCTGTCTGATTAATTCTCCGGCGACCGGCACCGGCACCAGCTCGGCCGCGAAGCGCCCCTCGTCGGCCGCCTGCGCAGCTTTCCGGTGACTTTCCAGGGAGAACTGGTCCAGCTCGCGGCGCGAGATCTTCCATCGCTCGGCGATCCGCTCCGCCGACTCGCCCTGGACTACTATCTCATAGCGCTCGGTGAGCTTGGGATTGAGCGGTCCCAGGTCGGAGGCCATCAGCTCGCGGCTCATGCTCTCTACTCCGCCGGCCAGCACCACCTCGGCCAGGCCGGTGGCGATCTCCTGGGCGGCGAAAGTGACCGCCTGCTGGCCGGAACCGCAGAGCCGATTGACGCTGGTGGCGGCCACCGAGACCGGCAGGCCGGCCGCCAGGGTGATCAGGCGGGCCAAGTTGCCGCCCTGCTCGCCTTTCTGGGTGACGCAGCCGATGATGACGTCCTCTATCAGGCCGGGCTCGATGCCGCTGCGCTCCAGCAGCGCCTGTAAGACGACGATGGCCAGATCATCGGGGCGGATATCTTTGAAGGCGCCGCCGTTCTTGCCCACGGGGGTGCGCAGCGCCTCGATGATGACCGGCTCGCGGAGTCTCATCTTAGATCAGGCCCGCTTCTTGCAGCCCGGCCATCACGTCGCGCAGCAGATCATCGGCGTTCTCGTAGGGAAAACTGGCTCGACCGGAGAGCTTTTGGCTCATCTCCATCGCGGTAAACGATTTGTCACCGGCTTGGAATTGGGTCATCGGCCCTTGGGGCAGGACCGGAAGCAGATCCATCACGCTCTTGACCGGATAGTTGGCCTGGCTAAAGATTTCTTTCAGTTGCGTCTCCAGCTCTTCTCGTGCGGCCATCTTAACTTACACCTCCAGGAAAGATAGAATGCTAGCTATATCTTAGCTGACCGAAAATCCCTCTGTCAAACGGCTGGCGGTCCCTCAGGTCAGCAGTTATTGAAGACTCTTAGACTTAGCGCCCCCAAGGGGAGTCGAACCCCTGTTTCCGGCTTGAAGGGCCAGCGTCCTAGGCCGCTAGACGATGGGGGCCAGCGGACTACTCAATTATAGCCGCCGGTCGGCTGCTGCCGCAACAGAATAGTATTGCATTGCCGAGCGCTCGCTGCTACGCTATAGTGACTGGGCACAAGAGATTGAAAGGGGGAGCTCAACATGCGAGGTATATCGGTCTTCTGGCTCATTGCCGCCGTACTGGCGCTGCTCTGGTTGGTGGTCAGCTCCAACGTGCCACCCAGTCCCCAACTGCTCTTCTATGATAACTTCAATATGACCCTCAAAGGCCAGCCCGACCCGGCCTGGCACCTGCCTCAGTCGGCCAGCTACAAGGCCGCCCGCTGGATCGTCAGCGATCAGGAGAGTTACACCATCGAGAAGGCCCCCCTCGGCCAGCCGCTGCTCAGCTTCACCGGCAGCCCGGACTGGCAAGATTATCGCCTGGAGCTTGATGTCTCTTGGGCCTCCCCTCGCCTGGACAACGCGGTGGTCATCGGAGTGCGGGTGCGCGACGCCGATAATCTCGTGGGGCTCTTCTATCAGCCCGGCCAGCCGGTGCTCTTCAAGACCAAACGGGAGGGCCACTGGCAAGCAGTTGAGGGCCAGCAAGCGCTCCTGCTGCAAGCGCCGCTCAATTCCAACGCCCACCTGACCATCACGGTAGAAGGCGACCGCTATCGCGCTTATCTGGGAGATCAACTGATCGTCAGTGCTACTATCCCTGGCTTCCCCAGCGGCTATATCGCCCTACAGACGGCTATGGCCGATTTCAACGGCACCCCTGTGGCCGCCCAATTCGATAACCTGCGGGTGCTCAAGCTCTCACCTTAAAGGCAAGACAGATATCCTAGCAGCAGCACGCGGCCGTCCTTGACCCGGCCTGTCCGGCCGCTTTAAGCTAAGCAACCATGACTGCTCTGCTTGCGGTGTACACGGCGAGCTTGGTGGGGAGCAGATGGGGGGCCAAATCGCATCCGCAGCAGCTCTACCTGGCCCTGCTGGCCCTGCCGCTGCTCTTGAGCCTGACCCTGGGGATAGCGCCCCGCTTCATCGGCTTGCTGTTGGGGCTGGCCCTGATCCGGCTGATCGTCCGCCTGGGCCGAGGGCGTCCCGCTCCCCTACAAGAGGGGTTCGGCCTCTTGGGACTGGCGCTCGCCGGAGTAATAGCTTTTCAGTTTGGCTTTCGTATCGAGCAGATCACCAACCCTTGGGGGGGAGTTTTCGCCTTAGGCGCGCTCAGCCTGCCGCTTACCGTTCTCTGGACGATAACCATGGGCCGCGCTTTAGGACTGCTCAGCTTGCTTGACCGCAGCGGACGCCTGCTCACCCAGGTCCTACTGGTGGCGCTGAGCGCCCTACTGGTGGTCGAGCTGCTGCAGCGCACCCAAGTGGGGCCGGCACCGCTGGCGCTGGGGTTAAGCCTGTTGGGCTTCCTGCTGGGCAGTTGGCGCCGGCCGCAGGCGCTGAGCTCGCTGAGCAACGAGCTGGGCTTTTGTCTGGCTCTGCTCTCGATCGGCGGCCTGATCAAGGTCAGCACCTCCTTGGCCCTGCTCAGCCCGCTGTTGGCCTTGGGACTACCGCTCTTAAGCAGCCAGCTGGCCATCGTGGCCCCGGCCGGCTGGCACTGGCCCACGGCCCAACTGCTACGCTCTCGCTTGGCTTGGCGGGGGCACCGCTGGCACCTCTCGGCGCTGTTGCTCTATTTTGGCAGCTCATCGCTGGCCCTGCTGCTGGCCGCTCTGGCCCATCCGACCCATCCCTACCTGCTGGGCGCTGGGCTGTTGCTGATACTGATGACCTCTCTC
This sequence comes from uncultured bacterium, assembly GCA_913053845.1. Lineage (GTDB taxonomy): Bacteria > Bipolaricaulota > Bipolaricaulia > RBG-16-55-9 > DRJF01 > DRJF01. The sequence continues at coordinate 41,510 of CAJXGD010000001.1, forward strand.
TTGGCCATTCAACCCGGCCTGCTCTGCCGGCCGGCCCTACGCTTTAGCGGTGCCAGGCGGATTGAGCTCTTCGGCGTGCCGCTGGACCGAGTGGGACTGGAGCAGGCAGCCGCGCGGCTGCTCGGTTGGATCAGAGAGGGCAGGGGGCCTCATCTGGTGGCCACCCCGGATACACCGACGCTGATGCGCGCCGGCAGGAATCTGGCCCTCCAGAACGCCTATCGCCAGGCCTCACTGGTGACCGCCGATGGGACGGGCATACTCTGGGCAGCGCGGCTGCTAGGAGCCAGGCTGCCTCAGCGGGTCACCGGCATTGATCTGATCGAGACGGTTTGTCGCCAGGCAAGCGTGGCCTTCAACAGAGGGGATTTCAGGCGCTGTCGACTCTTTCTCTTGGGAGCCCGGCCGGGCGTGGCCGCCGAGGCGGCGGCGCGGTTAGGCAAACGCTATCCCGGCGTCCAGATCGTGGGCACCTGCCACGGCTACTTCAGAGCCGCAGAGACCGAGGCCCTCTTGCAGGAGATACGCGGGACCGCTCCGGATATCCTGCTGGTGGGCCTGGGAGTGCCACGGCAGGAGCTCTGGATGGTAGCCCACCGCGATCAACTGTCCACGCCGGTGCTCATAGGCGTGGGAGGCAGTTTCGACGTTTTGTCGGGGCGGCTGTGCCGGGCGCCCCGCAGTTGGCAAAAACTGGGGCTCGAATGGCTCTATCGCCTGATCGCTCAGCCCCGGCGCCTGCTGCGCCTCTGGCCGCTGCCGCTCTTCTTGGGGCGCCTGCTGCTGGGGCTCTTACGGATGCTGCTCTGAGCGGCTAGCTGCCTCTCCGGCAGCGCTAGCCGCAGCACTTCGGAGATATTGTCCACCAGCTTGAACTGCAAATCGGCCTTGATCGTGGCGGCCACCTCCTCCAGATCACCCTCATTGTGGCGGGGCAGGATGATGGTCTTGATCCCGGCGCGATGGGCAGCCAGTACCTTCTCCCGGATGCCGCCGACGGGCAACACCACACCCCGCAAGGTGATCTCGCCGGTCATGGCCAGCTCCGGCAGCACCGGAGCATCGCTCCAGAGTGAGGCCAGTGCGATGGCGATGGTCACCCCGGCTGAGGGCCCGTCCTTGGGGATGGCTCCGGCGGGCACGTGGATGTGAATATCCCAGCGTTCAAATGATCCGGGGTCCAGGTCCAACCGCTCGGCCTGAGAGCGTAGGTAGCTGAGCGCCGTCTGCGCCGATTCTTTCATCACATCGCCCAGCTGACCGGTGAGCAAGAGGTGCCCCTTGCCGCGCATCCTTGTCGCCTCGACGAAGATGATCTCCCCGCCCACCGGGGTCCAGGCCAAGCCGATGGCCACCCCAGAGGGCTCGGTCCGCTCGGCCAGCTCCCGGAAGTAGCGGCGCGGCCCCAGCCAGGCGACTACCTGGGCCGGGGTGATCTGTCTGGCCAGCCGCTTGCCCTTGCCCCGCACCAGTGCGGTGGCCTGTTTGCGACAGACGGTGGCAATCTCCCGCTCTAAGTTGCGCACCCCGGCCTCGCGGGTATACTCGCGGATGACCTTGAGCAGCGCCTCTTCCTCAAAGCGCGCCTGATTGCGCCGCAGCCCATGCCCCTTGATCTGGCGCGGCACCAGATAGCGCTTGGCGATTTGCAGCTTCTCTTCTTCTGAGTAGCCCGGCAGCTCCAGCAGCTCCACCCGATCGAGCAGAGCCGGCGGGATGGGGCTAGTGATGTTGGCCGTGGCGATGAAGAGCACCCGCGAGAGATCGAACGGCTGATCTATATAGTGATCCTCGAAGCTGTTGTTCTGCTCCGGGTCGAGCACCTCCAGCAGCGCCGCTGCCGGATCGCCCATGAAATCCGAGCGCAGCTTATCTATCTCATCGAGCATGAAGACCGGATTATTGGCGCCGACCCGCTTGAGCCCCTGGATGATCCGTCCGGGCAAAGCGCCGATATAAGTACGGCGATGGCCGCGAATCTCGGCCTCGTCACGCATCCCGCCCAGCGAGATGCGCACGAACTTGCGGCCCAGCGCCCGCGCGATAGATTGTCCCAGCGAGGTCTTGCCCACCCCCGGCGGTCCCACCAGACAGAGAATAGGACTCTTCAAATCTTTTTTGAGCTGCAAGACTGCCAGATACTCCATCAAGCGCTCTTTGATCTTGACCAAATCGAAATGATCTTCGTTGAGTATCCGTTCGGCGCGATCCAGATCGAGCTTATCACGGGTGCTCTTGGACCAAGGCAGCTCGATCAGCCATTCTAGGTAGGTGCGCGCCACGGTATACTCCGCCGAGCCCGGATATATCTCACTCAGTCGCTCCAGCTCTCTCAGGGCGTCCTTCTCGACTTTAGCGGGCATCTTAACCCGCAGCAAGCGCTGGCGTAGCTCGATGATCTCAGGGTTATCTTCCTCACCCAACTCGTGGCGGATGGCCGAGAGCTGCTCGCGCAGGTAGCGTTCGCGCATCCCCTTTTCGATCTCACCTTTGACCTGGGTATGGATCTTGGAGCCCAGCTCCAAGATCTCGGTCTGCTCTTCGAGGAAGCGCAATAGCAGCATCAGCCGCTCTTTGACGTTGAGCGTCTCTAGGATATACTGCTTATCCTCGCTGTCCAAATCGAGGTGATGGGCGATGAAATCGGCCAATTGCCCCGGGTCCTCGAAGGAAGAGAGCGCCAGCTGCAGGGCGCCGGCCTGGGCCGGCACCAACTGGGTCACCCGCTGGAACTGGGTCGAGACCTGCTTAGTCAGCGCCTCCAGCTCTATATCGTACTCCAACTCCGACTCCAGCGGCTGTAGGTTCACGATCAGGTAAGGTTGCTGCTGCGCGACTCCGGTGACCTGGAAGCGGCTAACACCTTGGACGATGAGCAGTGCTGTCCCATTAGGATACTTGATCATGCGCAGCACGCGGCAGATGGTGCCCACCTGATAAAGATCGTCGGGCTGGGGCTTGTCAATCGTACCGTCTTGCTGGGTGAGGGCACCGATCAACCGATCACCGGAGGTGGCGGCGTCAATGGCCAGTAGCGAGGATTTGCGACCCACTGAGAGCGGCAGGGCAGCCTGGGGAAAGACCACAGCGTTGCGCAAGGGCAAGATAGGCAACTGCTGAGGAAACTGCTCCTGTTGGATCTCAATTGCCTGCTCGGAGTGATTGCCCTCCTGTGCTTCAGGGTGAATATTTTGGACGATAGTCTTCTCTTCGCTTGAGTCGCTCATCGCGCTTTGGGTAGCACCACCTTGAGTAACCCCTCCCGACACCGGGCGGAGATCGCCTGGCGCTCTATGGGCAGCGCAAAGCGAATCTCCTTGCGGAAGGGGCCGTAGTTGATCTCCAGCTGAGCGTAGCGTACCGAGGCCGGTTTGGCCGGATCGGAGCGTTCACCAGACAGGGTCAGCGTATCGTGCAAGAAACGGATCTGAAGCGCCTTATGGTCCACCCCGGCGAGCTCCAGGGTGACCACAAAGGCCTCCTCGGTCTCATAGACATCGGTGGGCGGGCTCCAGTCCAGCCCTGACGCCGCACCGGTACGAAAGGCCAGCGTATGATTAAATTGATAGAGGTCGGTTAAGAAGTGCATTGAGCCATTCACTCCCTGCTAGTTACAAGCCGCGACCATTTTAGTCGCTCGGCCGGCGGGCGTCAAGATGTTTCGACCAAATTTTCACAGAGCGGTCACAGACTTTGCATCGCGCCGGGCATAGGATACAATATCTGTCTCGGTAGCAGAGAGAGATATTGGCACTATAGAATCAAAGCAAGAATCAAAGGAGGTCTTGATGATGAAACGCAGTTGGCTGATTTCGCTCATGCTGCTGTTCGCCTTGATCCTGGGAACGACGCTGGGTGTTTATTGGTTGGGCCTACAGGCGCATCCGCCGGCCCTGCAAACGCCGACGGCCGAGGCTGCCCCTCCGGCAGCGGTCTCCCCAGTCTCCAGCCCGCAGCAGAGGACCCCGCCGGCTTCCCCCACCACGACGCTCAACGACACGCGGGAGAACACCATCACCCGCGCGGTCCAAGAGGTGGGTCCCTCGGTGGTGCGCATCGAGGTGGCTGGCTTGAGGCGGACCAACCAGAACCAGTTTTTCGGCAATAACTTCTTCAACACTCCCCAACAGGAGCAACCATTTCAGGCATTAGGCTCCGGCTTTGTGATCGCCTATCGGGGCCAGAGGTACATAGTGACCAACCATCATGTGATCGCCGATGCCAAGCAGATCCAGATCACCACCCCGCAAGGCAGGAAATTTGACGCCAAGGTGATCGGCAGCGATACCACGATGGACATCGCCGTGCTCCGGCCGGAGGGGAGCGGCTTCGATCTGGCGCCACTGACTTTGGGCGACTCGAATCAGGCGATGATCGGCGAGTGGGCTATCGCGCTGGGCAACCCCGAAGGGCTACAAAATAGCGTCACTGTGGGGGTGGTCAGCGCACTGCACCGCAGCATTCGCAAGCCCGATGGCAACGGCAACTTCCGTGATCTGATCCAGACCGACGCGGCGATCAATCCCGGCAACTCCGGTGGACCGCTGGTGGACGCTACCGGCAAGGTCATCGGAGTCAATGTGGCCATCATTCGCCAGGTCCAGGGCATACCGTTAGAGGGGCTCAACTTCGCCATCGCCATCAATGATGTGAAGCAGATCCTGCCCCAACTGATCGAGCGGGGCAAGTTTCAACGGGCTTTCCTAGGCATTACCATGCAACCGGTCACTCCTGACCTGGCCCAGCATTTTGGCGTGTCACCCAACCGAGGCGTGCTGATTGACGATGTCCTGTCGGACACTCCGGCAGCCCGGGCCGGTCTGAAACCCGGCGACGTCATCGAAAGCGTCGGTGGTCAGCCGGTGGCTAGCCCCAAAGATCTGCAGAGCAAGATCACCTTCCGTCCGGTGGGCTCTCAGGTGACCATCGGGCTGATCCGCGATGGCCGGCCGCTGAGCGTTACGGTCACCTTGATGGCCAAACCGGCCAAACTGGCTCAGGCAGGTGTCCAACCGCGGACGGCCCCGGCCCAGCCTTCAGGCACGGCAGCCCTGGAACGGGACGGGATCACCGTGGCCGACTTGACCCCGGAACTAGCCCAGCAGTTTGGAATTTCTGCTGTGCAAGGGGTAGTGATCATTAAGGTCAAATCCAGCAGCGTGGCCGCCTTGGCCGGCCTCAGGCCGGGTGACCGGGTGCTGGAGATCAACCGGACACCTCTCCGTACGGTGAGCGACTGGAACCGGCAAATCCAGAAAACTCCCAAGGGGGAAGGCCTATTTCTCACCATTCAGCAGCGGGGCTCGCCCTACCGCATCTACCTGACCCTGCAATCGAGTCATTAATTTGCACTTGAGCGTGAGCTACAGCAGACGCGCGAGCCGATCCCCAAGTCGCTAGGGGGCCGGCTCGCGTGCCTGTGATCCCTGATGCCCGAATTTGGCATCCCGGGACGGAACTCGCTAAGATAAGCCAGAAGGGGTTATAGGTTAAGATTGAAATTGAGAGGGATGGTGAAGGTCAAGCTCCTTTAATAACTCGACAAGCAGAAGAACCAAGCCTCGCGGACGAGCCGAAGCTATAAGAACATCTAACTGCCTTGGCGTTTTCCTGCAAGAGAGCCAAAGGCAAACTGCTGAATTAACCCCTGGTGGAGACGAGCGGACTCGAACCGCCGACCCCCTGCTTGCAAAGCAGGTGCTCTCCCGACTGAGCTACGTCCCCAAAAAGGGGTGGGCCTAGGTGGAATTGAACCACCGACCTCACGCTTATCAGGCGTGCGCTCTACCCCTGAGCTATAGACCCCTAGCTGGTATTTCCTCTTCCGCGCTCAGTGTAGCGCCTGGGCCACGAGCTGTCAAACTTCCAGCCCGGTCGAGCGGAGAGTTGCCGACGGCCCGGCCCATCGGCTACCCTGAAGGTCAGGAGGAGATCACCATGAGGCTCTATGACATCTCCCGGACTCTCGCCTCCGGCATCGCCGTCTGGCCCGGTGATGCCGCCTTCCGGCGCGAGTTTGCCATGCAGATGCAGCGGGGCGACTCCTGTAATGTGGGCACGGTCACCATGAGCGTCCACACCGGCAGCCATAGCGATGCGCCCCGCCACTTTGATCCGGACGGCCTGGATATCAGTCAGGTGCCCTTGGAAAAGTACCTCGGCCCGGCCACGGTGATCGAGATTCCCGCCCAGGCCGATCGCATCGAGGTGCAGCTCTTGGCAGGCCTGGAACCGGACAAATTGCGGCGGGTGCTCTTCAAGACTCGGGCCAGCGAGCTACCTAGCGCTGAGTGGGATGAATCGTTCGTCTATCTGGCACTGGAGACTGCGGAGCTGTTGGGCCAAGCCGGCACCCTGCTGGTAGGGCTGGACTCGCCCTCGGTTGATCCATTCAGCAGCAAGACTCTGACGACACATAAGCTCCTGTTGCGCGCCGGGATCGCCATCTTGGAAGGGCTTTATCTGCAAGAGGTCCCTCCTGGCGAATACGAGCTGATCGCGCTGCCGCTCAAGCTGCAAGGGTTCGATGGCTCCCCGGTGCGCGCCGTCCTGCGCAGCTGCCCTTAACGCTTGACAAAGGAGGCGTTTGCCGCTATAAACAGGCGATTTGGAGCGTGAACAGTCCCATGAAATTGGCTGAAGCGGACGATGAGGAGCGGCAGGTAGAGTTGGAAGTGGAGATCATCCAGCACCTATGGGAGCAGGGGACTACCACCATTGCCAAGCTCGCGGAGGAGTGGCAGCTGAGCCGTTCCTGCCTGCGTGCTGGCATAGATAAACTGGCGCAGCGACGTTGGGTCTATCAGCTCTGGCCCTCGCCGCAAGGGCAAGATCTATCGGTCTACTCGCTAACCTCGGGGGCAATCCAGAAGCTGCGACAACTCTCAGAAGGACACGCCCGCTATCGGCTCAAGCGGCTCTGGGACGCCTTGCAGCGTGAGCAGCGTGGTTTGCCTAGCCCGATCGTCAAGCTATGAACAAATCATGTATAGGACCAAGCAACGCCATGCGATACTCGCCGTGCTGAGCGGGAACAGCTCTCATCCCACCGCCGAGCAGGTCTACTGCCGGATACGACGCCAGATACCTCATATCAGTCTGGCCACAGTCTATCGCAACCTCAAGCGGCTGGCCGAGGAAGGCTTGATTCTGGAGCTTAGCTTCCCAGATGAGCCCAATCACTATGATCCCTGCACCGAACTGCACTATCACTTCCGCTGCGACCTCTGCGGTTGGATCTATGATCTAGAGAGCTCCCAGGTCCAGATAGCCCACCGGCTCAGTAGCCAAGGGTTCAGCGTGCGCGGTCAGCAGGCCGTCTTCTACGGCGCCTGCGCCAGTTGCCAGACGAAATAACTCCCTTCAAGCCAATATTTGCTCACTAAAATGATAATTATTCCTAAATCCTCCTTGACAAAGTCGGACCGTTTTAGTATGCTTTTTGCCAACCAGGCTATTCACAAGGAGGAAGATGCCACTCTCACAACTATTGCTGCTCGGGGCGATTGCGGGGTTGACGGTCTATTTGGGTCTGCCGGTGGCCTTATTGCGCCACCTCTCCTTGCGCAGCAGAGGCGCGCTCAACGGAGTCGCCACCGGCATCCTGGTCTTTTTGACCATCGAAATTCTAGGCAAGGTGCTGGAGTCTGGCGAGCGGGCTCTGGAAAGCTGGAGCACAGGAGCGGGCAGCTTGTTGTCACTGCTGACCCTTTTGGGGTTGTTGGCCGGTGGTCTGACCTTAGGTTTGGTGAGCATTCCGCTCCTGGAGCGCCGACTGCTGCGCCGCTGGACCCGGCCGGCACCGCCGCTGGGCATCGTCGCTCAGGCGGCACACCTGCCGAGCCGGGCTCGCTCCGCAGTCGAGCTGCAACCCCATGCGCTGGCCCTGATGATCGCGGCCGGCATCGGCTTGCATAACTTCAGCGAGGGGTTGGCCATCGGGCAGTCGGCTGCCGCCGGGGCGGTCCCGCTGGCCCTGCTGCTGATCATCGGCTTCGCGCTGCAAAACATCACCGAGGGCTTTGGCATTGCCGCTCCCTTGGCCGGGGAGAGGCCCTCGCTCCAGTTCCTCCTGTTGGCCGGCCTGATCGCCGGCGGCCCTACTTTCTTGGGCACGCTGGTTGGGGCTAGCTGGAGCTCCGAGCCGGCTTCCATCGCCTTTCTCTCACTCTCCGGCGGAGCCCTGCTCTACGTCATCGCCGAGTTCTTTCGCTTGGGGCACGCTATGTTGGCCAAGGTCCCCTTCATGCTCAGTGTGGCCGGTGGCTTTCTCCTCAGCTACCTGACCGAGCTGGTCCTCGTCCTGACGCTGGGTGGCTAGGCAGCCCCCCTCTCGCTCAGCTTGACGCCTCGCCCCTCCGTCCCTACAATGGGCCAACTCGCTTGGGGAGGATGAGGTATGCACCCGATTCTGTTTCAGGTCGGACCGGTGACCGTACGTTGGTACGGTCTGATGTATGTGATCGCCATCATCGTAGGGATTTTCCTGACCCGCTATCTGGTCAAGCGGCGCAGACTGGCGATCAGCCTCGATGATATTCTGGACTTCGTGCTCATCACCATCCCCATCGCCATCATCTTCGCCCGGCTCTACTACGTGGCCTTCCAGTGGAACAGCTATTATTCCTTGCATCCCGGTGATATTTATAAGATCTGGCAGGGCGGCCTGGCCATCCACGGTGGTCTGATCGGTGGCGCCTTGGCGCTGTGGATCTTCGCCCGCTGGAAGAAGTTCTCCTACTGGCAGTTCGCAGATATGGTCGTGCCCGCGGTGATCCTGGGACAGGCCTTGGGGCGCTTCGGCAACTTCATGAATGGCGACGCCTATGGCACACCAACCAACCTGCCTTGGGGGCTCTACTTCCCGGCCCAGAGCCCGGCCGGCATGCGCTACTGCCCCGGCACCCTCTCCGACACCTGTCAGATCCCCCTCCACCCCACGATGCTCTATGAGCTAATCGGGAATCTAATGATCTTCGGCATATTATGGTGGCTGGGCAGAAAGCGCTTTCGTGCCGGTTTTCTGACCTCGGCCTATCTGATTCTTTATTCGGCGTTGCGCTTTGTGGTGGAGATCTTCCGTGGGGATAGCCTCTATTATCCGGGCTTTTGGTTCATCGCGCCCGACACGCTCAAGGCTGCTCAGGTCATCAGTGTCTTGCTCATCGTGCTCTTCGGCGCCTTCATCGTGGCCCGCAAACTCTATCGGCGCGAGCAGCCCTCGGCCGACCAGCCGGCGAGCTAGGAATATCTCAGTGCCGGTGCCTCGCTAACCGCTGAGTCTGGGAGCCCCTGACCAGGGTTGGCGCAACACCGGCCGGGAACTGGGGACTGCAAGCCTTGCGCGTCCCACAACTGTTGCAGCGGGGCTAGTGGACGTGGACGACTACGCGCTCGACGGCAATCAGCAGCTTGATGCTCAGGGCCGGGCGTCAAACGCTCTTTGCCTGGACAGACGTTATAACTCATGCAAATCAGGGGTACCGCACTTTGAGCATTTCAACCGAGCACACCCAGCTCATCTCGCGTTTTGTGCAGGAGCTCTCGCTCGCCGGGGGACAGACGCGCCAGGTGCATGATCTGGCTCAACTGGTCTCCGCAATCGCAGATATTCTGCGAGAGCGCCAGACCGGTCGTCTACTTGTGGCTGCCGATAACTTGATCACCGAGCTGGACCTGGTCACTCGGCTAAGAGCAAAGGGCATTGAAGTGATTACCAGCGATGAACCGGCACAAGTAGCGCAACTCGAAGTGGGACTCACCGGGGCATTGGCCGCGGTGGCCAGTTCCGGAACGCTGCTGCTGGCCGGTGGAGCCTCACTGGCCAGTCTGCTGCCACCCTTGCACCTGGCCCTGATCCGCGCCGAGCAGATCGAACCCGATTTGACCGGCGTCTGGCCCCTGCTGGGCCAAGCGATCCGCACCGGCGAGCGCGAGCTCTGCCTGATCACCGGGCCGAGCAAGACCGCTGACATCGAGCAGACCTTGGTCCAAGGCGTCCACGGTCCAGGCGAGCTGATAGTGATTATCCTCAGTGAAGATGAGCCGGGAGGACAACCATGAGCCGAAAACGCGATTTGGCTGCAGAGATACTCCGAGCGGTCGCCGACGAGCAACTGCAGCACAGCCTGAACTCACTGGGCGAGCGGCTGAATATGCTGCGGGCGGCAGCCTTCCCCGATCGTCAGGAATATGAAGCGCTGCGCCGGGAGGCCCGCCGGATCAAAGAGGAGACGATCGCTCATCTGGACAAGTACCTGGCCCAGTTGCGTGCGCAGGTCGAAGCGCAGGGCGGCAAAGTCTTTCTGGCCCAGGATGGGACCGAGGCCGCAGCATACATCACGCAGTTGGCCTCGGCGCGCGGCGTAAGCGCACCCATCGTCAAGGCCAAGTCCATGACCGCCGAAGAGATCGAATTGAATCGAGCCCTGATCGCTCAAGGCTTGCAGGTGCTCGAGGTAGATCTGGGCGAGCGGATCATCCAGTTGGCCGGGGAGAAACCGGCGCATATCATCGGACCGGCCTTCCACAAGAGCAAGGAGGAGGTCCGGCGGCTCTTCGCGCGCTGGCTGGAGATTCCTGAGGGCGATATTCCCCAGGGCATATCGGCGATTACCGCCCTGGCCCGCAGCGCCCTACGCCAGAAATTCTTGCAGGCCGAGATGGGCATCACCGGGGTCAACTTCGCAGTCGCCGAGACGGGAACGATCGTATTGGTCGAAAATGAGGGCGATATTCGTATGACCACCAGGCTGCCGCCGCTGCATGTGGCCCTGATGGGGCTCGAAAAGGTCATCCCCACCCTGGACGACTTGCGGGTCTTCTTGGAACTGCTGCCGCGCAGCGGCACCGGCCAGAAGTTGACCAGCTATGTCTCACTGCTCACCGGGCCGCGCCGAAGCTCATCCGGCGAGCGGCCAGAGCCTGAGCGCGAGTTCCATCTGGTGCTGCTGGACAACGGGCGCAGCCGGATGCGCGCCGACCCGGCGCTGCGTGAGGCGCTCTATTGCATCCGCTGCGGAGCCTGCATGAACACCTGTGCGCCCTATCTGGGCGTGGGCGGCCACGTCTACGGCGGCCAGACATATATGTCCGGCATCGGCAACGCCTGGGAGGCCGGAGTGCATGGGTTGGAGGAGGCGGCCGGCTTCAACGAGCTCTGCACCACCTGCGGGCGCTGCACCGAGGTCTGTCCGGTGAAGATAGATATCCCTTGGTTGAACACGGTCATACGCCAGCGGGCAGGCTCGCTTACCGGCCGGGCGCGCTGGCAGCGCTGGCTGATCGGTCGGGTTGATCTATCGGGCCGCTGGGGCAGTTATACCGCTCCGCTGAGCAACTGGTTGGTGCGGGCTAAGCCGCTGCGCCTGCTGCTGGAAAAGGTGCTGGCCCTGGACCGGCGACGCCGGCTGCCCGCTTTCCGGCGTCCGACTTTGGAGCAACGCTTCCGGCGTCATCGGCCGGCCCGGAGTGATGGTCCGCTGCAAGGGACCAAAGTCGCTCTCTTGCCCGACTGCTTCACCAATTATTATCAGCCGGAGATCGGCCTAGCAGCGATCGAATTATTGGAGCGGCTGGGCTGCTCGGTCGAGTTGGCGCCGCGACGCTGCTGCGGGCGCGGGTTGCTCTCCCAGGGGCTGATCGAAGAGGTCAAGCCCTTGGCGCGGCGCAGCATGGAAACATTGGAAAGACTCGCGGGTCAGGGCTATGAGCTCGTGGGCGTCGAGCCCAGTTGCCTGGCAGCCTTGCGGGGTGAATATGCCCATATTATTGGGAGCAAGCGCGCCGCCAGGCTGCGCCCACATCTCTGGGAGATCTTGGAATATTTGCAGCATTGCCACCTGCCCCCCGAGCTCTTTGCCGGGCCGGAGCAGCAGCTGGTCTACCACGGTCATTGCCAGCAGAAGGCCATAGGGGCCAATAGAGCAGCTATAAGTCTATTAGCAAATATTCCGGGCGTAAAGCTTAAAGTAGTCGAGGTGCCCTGCTGCGGCATGGCCGGCTCGTTTGGCTATAAGCGAGATTTCTATCAGCTATCGATGCAATTAGGACGACGGCTGACCAAGAAACTGGAAAAGCTCGAGGGTCAGATTGTTCTGTGTGGCAGCTCCTGTCGCGCCCAGGTTGAAGAACTGAGCGGACGGTCGGTCAGACATCCGCTGGAACTGCTGTTGGAACGCCTGAAATCAAAAGAACTGTCAGGGCCTGGCGGCCACGATGAAGAGCCAGTTGCGCGGGACAAACTGTAGCTTCAGCTCTGCGAAAACCTGGGTGACTGCCTGCTGCAGCGCCTGTCGCCCGGCTTCCAGCGGCACACCGGGCAGGGCTCCGGCGATGAAATCCTGAAATTGGCTGATCCCTAGCCAGCCCTCCAAGGGCACTGCGACCGGCTTGATGAGCTCTTCCCGCAGGGTGAAGCCTTGGGAGTGCAGCAGCTCAACATACTCGGTCGAACTCAGCTGCCGGCGGGACTCGACTTTAGCGGCTTTGTCGGGCATGAGCTGATAGCGGCTGCGCAAGGTGCGGATGGCCCGATACATCCAGCGACGGTAGAATATAGCTGTTTCTTCCGGCTGAGCGCCGGCGAAGAAAGTGGTGTTGAAGGCAAATACGCCACCGGGTCGCAGGATGCGCAGCGCCTCAGCGGCGATCTCCTCCTTCTGGGCCATCATGTGGATGGCATTGCAGAGGATGACCGCATCCACCCGTTCGCGCACCAGGCCGGAGAGCTGCTCCGCCTGGCCTTGGACCAGCTTGACCATCTGATTGCGGGCCTCTGCCAGTTTGGCTCGGGCCTGTTGCAGGGCCTCGGCGGAAGAGTCTATGGCGATGACCAAGCTCTCCCGCATACCCTGTAATTTTTGCAGGATCAGTTGGGTCACCGCTCCGGTGCCGCAGGCCAGATCCACTATGTGTTGGCCTGGCTTGATGGCGCAGCTATTTACCAAAGCCTGGTTTACTTGGCGATAGAAGGACTGTTCCGCGAAGCGCACAAAGGAGTAATTAACCGATTCTGGGGTCATGTTGCCCTCCTGTTCCGCTGACACTAGCTTAGCCGCACCTCTTCCTCTTGGACCAGGTTCTCGAACTGCTGCAACCGCTGGCGCAGGCGGGTATGTCGCAGCTTTTCCAGAGCCTCCTTTTCGATCTGGCGGATGCGCTCACGGGAGAGATCGAACTCCTTGCCCACCTGTTCAAGGGTGAGCGGCTGTTCGCCATGCAGGCCGAAGCGCAGCTCCAGGATGCGTCGCTCGCGATAGCTCAGCTCACGCAGCACCGCCCAAAGCTCTTCGATCTGCAACTCGCTGAGCGCATCGTGCATCGGCGAAGGGGTCTGCTTGCTGCCGATGAAGTCACCCAGCGTGCTGTCTTCGTCGTCGCCGATGGGCTCTTCGAAGGAGCGGGTATAAGGGGTGATCTTCTTGGCCCGTTCGATCTCTTCCAGGGGCATGTTGAGCAGTTGGGCGATCTGCTTGCGCGTAGGCGGGGAGCCATGATGCTGCACGTACTCCTCCTCCACCTTGTAGATCTTGCGCATCAGGTCGAGCATGTGGGTCGGGATGCGGATAGTGCGGGCCTTGTCGGCGATGGCCCGGGTGATCGCCTGACGAATCCACCAGGTGGCATAGGTGCTGAACTTGTAGCCTCGGGAGGGGTCGAACTTTTCGATGGCCTTCATCAGGCCGATATTGCCCTCTTGGATCAGGTCGAGCAGCGGCATGCCACAGCCCTTATGCCGCTTGGCGATCGAGACGACCAGCCGCAAGTTGGCCACGGCCAATTGCTCGCGGGAGCGCTCATCGCCTCGTTGCACACCCTCGGCCAGATGAACCTCTTCCTCGCGGGAGAGCAAGGGCACCTTGCCGATCTCTTGCAGGTAGAGCTTCACCAGGTCCTCAGAAAGATTTCGCTGACCCACGTTCTCCTCCCTTAGTGATCTCTGGATGGGAAAGGCTGCCTCGCTCGGTGGTAGTGCTTCTTCCTCCGGAACGAAGGTCTCCGCCTCACCCGTTTCAACCAGCATTTCCAAGCCAATCTCTTCGCTCATCAGCATCGTCCTCCAGCGTTAGTGACCTTAGGAAAAGGCAATAACCTCCCGCTGCTGCCAACCGGAGGCTACCTCACTTATCACTCTTGTTTTCATGCGGTATAATCTAGCGCGCTTATTATATGGGCTAACGGCCATTTTGTCAATAGCAGGGAGCTTCAGTCGTCGGCTAAACCCATCGCTTCGGCGACCAGTTCAGCGATGTCTCGGTCGCGCAGCCCGGCGCTAGCCCCCTCGGCCTTGGCGGCGATGCCGTCCTCCAGCATGGTCAGGCAGAAGGGGCAGGCGGTGGCAATCGTGTCCGGTTGGACCTCCATCGCTTGTAGGATGCGCAGCTCGTTGACCCGCTTGCCCGGCTCCTCCTCCAGCCACATCAGCCCTCCGCCGGCGCCGCAGCACATCCCTCGCTCGCGGTGGCGCTTCATCTCCACCCGCTTGCTGCCCGGAATCGCATCTAGCACCTGGCGCGGCGGCTGGTAAACCTGATTGTAACGCCCCAGATAACAAGAATCATGATAGGTTATTACCGAGTTGATCGGCTGTTTTAGCTCAATGCGCCCCTGCTCGATCAGCTCGGCGATCAACTGACTATGATGTATGACTTCGTACTGCCCGCCGAAGTCGGGATATTCGTTCTTAAAAGTATTAAAGCAGTGCGGACACAAGGTCAGGATGCGCTTAATGTTGTATTTGGCGAGCGTCTTCACGTTGCGCTCGGCTTGAATCTGGAAGAGATACTCGTGGCCGCTGCGCCGGGCCGCGTCGCCGGTGCAGCTCTCCTCCGCGCCCAAAATGGCGAACTTGACCCCGGCAGCATTGAGTATCTTGACCAGACTGCGAGCGACCCGCTGGTTGCGTGGATCGAAAGCCGTCGCGCAGCCGACCCAGAACAGATAGTCGAGTTCCTGAGCTTGCCCGTCCAGCTCACTTAAAATCGGGATATCCAGCCCTTTAGTCCACTCCAGTCGCTGATCGGCGGTCAGGTTCCAGGGGTTGCCCCGCCCGTCCATGCCCTTGAAGAACTCGCCGAAGAGCTCCGGATATTTGTCCTGAATCATCACCTCATTACGACGTAGGCCTTGGATTTTGACCAGCTGATCTATCTGGACCGGGCAAGCCTCCACACAGGCCATGCAGGAGGTGCAGGCCCAGATCTCCTCCGGCTGCACCGAGAGACCCATGATCCGGCGCGGCTGGCGGGCCTTCCCGAAGACCGGCAGCTCTCCGTAAGCCTGGTCGCGGATCTCCAAGATGATCTCTTTGGGCGAAAGGATCTTCCCCGAGAGGTAGGCCGGACAGTTGACCTCGCAGCGGCCGCACTCGGTGCAGTTAAATAAGTCCAGCATATCTCGCCAACTGAGGTTCTTGATCGTCTCCAGCCCCAGAGGCTCCTCGCGCTCGAAGGCCCCTTCCACGTCGAGTTTTTCCATCCGACCTTCCGGCGTCGTGCGCACGAATAGAGTGTTGAAGAACGCGGTGATGACGTGGAAGTGCTTCGAGATGGGTAGGTAATTCAAGAAGGCCAAATTGGTGATGATATTGAGCCAATAAGCCCCCAGATACCAGCCGGCCAGCAGTTGGGGCGAGTCGCCGGCATAGAGTCCGGACAGAGCACTGGCCAGCGGTGCTCCCCAACGGCGCGGATGGCCTGAGGTAGCGTCAATGATCACATCGGTGACCATCAGGATCAGGATCATCCACAAGATGGCATAGCCCCCCCAGGAGATGGTCAGACGCGGCACCCGCAGCAGCCAGCGGCGATAGAAGGCCACCAAGATGGCCAGCGTCACCAGGACGATGAAGGCCTCTTTCACCAGATTATAGAGATCGCCGATCGTGTTGTCTGGAATGGCCCAGTTCCCGTTGAAGCCGATCAAAAAGAGCTCAATGGTACGGATCATGTAGACCAGAAATCCCCAGAAGATCAGCGCATGCACCAGACCGGCGACCCGTTCCTGCAAGAGGCCCTTTTGGCCCAGGAAGTAGAGCAGGACGTTCTTCAGCCGCGCCGGCCAATCGTGGAAGCGGTCTTCGGGGCGGGTGGCCAAGCGCAAGAGCTGCCAGCGTTTCCAGAGCACATAAGCGAAGAGCCCCAGGCCGACTATGAGCAGCAGTGCCAGCCAGAGCCGGCCGCTCAGGCCTAAAAAGATGAACTGAGTTGGTTGCATGGCGGCTAGGATAGTGCTAGCTGCCTGGCTCTGTCAATTCTGGGCTGAGCGCTGTTGCACCGGATGCGAGCAAAGTTTATCGTATGTTGGAGTCGGGCAGAGCAGAGGTGAGTGGTGATGAAGGCCGAGGAGCAGCGCGACAGATCGGAGTGGCACCGGGTCGGAAGGCTAGGTGGGCTGCCGCTCTATCGCAACCGGCGGACGGGTGAATATGCCATTGAGGCCGATTATGAGTGGCTGCGGGCGCTCTCGCCCCAGGAGGAAGAGCTATTGCGCGAGCAACTCCAGCAAGGAGAAGAGCAAGATCATCATGACCACTAATCTATCGCCGGAATTTTTAGCGGCACAGCGGCGCTATCGCGAAGCTCCCACGCCGGGAGACAAGCTGGCGGCCCTCAAGGAGATGCTCTCCACCATCCCCAGGCATAAGGGCACCGAACGGATGCGGGTAGATCTCAAGGCGCGCCTGAGCAAATTGCAGCAGCAGCTCGAGCGCCAGCACTCTAAGCGCACGGTGCGCAGCTCGCCCTACGAGCATATCGAGCGCCACGGCGCCGGGCAATTCGTGCTGGTCGGCTTGCCCAACTGTGGCAAGTCCCGCCTGCTGGCATCCCTGTCGGCCGCCCGCCCCGAGGTGGCCGACTATCCCTTCTCGACTTTCACTCCCACCGTAGGCATGATGAGCTTCGAGGACATCCAGATTCAACTCATCGACCTGCCGCCGCTCTCCGACTTCACCGAGGGCTGGGTCTATGGGCTGATCCGCCAGGCCGACGCCATAGCCCTGCTGGTTGACCTATCCGCTTCCGACCCTGAAGCCGAGCTGCTCGAGGCCCTGGCGCTGCTGGAGGGTGCACGCATCCACTTGGTGGATCATCTGCCGCAGCAGCCCCTCTCAGGTACGGTCAAGCGGGCGCTGCTGCTGGGCAGCAAGAGCGACCTGCCCGGTGCCTCAGAGCATTTTAAGGCCCTGCAGGACAGTTATAGCGATCAACTACCACTGATCGCCATCTCGGTCGAGCAACGCTCGGCACTAGAGACGCTGCGGCGTGCCCTCTTTACACGCCTAGAAATCGTGCGCGTCTACACCAGGAAGCCGGGCGAGCCGCTCGTCAGGGAGCGTCCCTACACCTTGCCGCGCGGCAGCACGGTGCTGCAGGCGGCCAAACAGGTGCACTACCAGTTGGCAGAAAAGCTGGATTATGCGCGCTTGTGGGGCTCCGCCCAGTACGACGGCCAGCGAGTGGAACGGGACTATGTGGTGCAGGACGGCGATCTGTTGGAGTTGCACGGTTGAGACCGGCTCCAAACTGCCCGATGGCGCCGCTTGCAGACCGGGGCGAGCCTCCCTATGATAAGCTAATGAGAAGCAGCAGAGCAATTGGCATCAAGGAGGGATAGCGATGCTTACCCAACAGGACCTGGAGCGGCTGGTGGCCCTCGAGGCGAACCCGGTGCTTAGCGTTTATCTCAACGTGGATCCGGCCGGGCAGCAGGCCGGGCGACCGGGCCATCGTCTCCGCTGGAAGAGCGCGCTTAAGTCCCTGCAAGAGGGTCTGCCGTCGGAAGAGCAGAAGCGCTTAGCTCCTATAGCAGAGGAGTTGGGCACATACCTGCAAAACCATCGCCCGCAAGGGCGAGCCTGGGTGCTCTTCTGGGGGATGTCCAGCCTGCTGGCAGAGTTTCACTTGCGGGTCCCGGTGGTGGACGAGGCTCAGTGGGGACGGCCCAGCTTGGTCCAACTGGAATGGCTGCTCGCTGAATATCCGCCCTACGGTGTGGTACTGGTCGACTCCCAGCGGCTGCGCTTCTTCTATCTGGCCCTAAGTGAGATTCGCTCCGAGGGGGAGCGCAGCTTGTCCGAGGAGATGAGCCAGGGCGGCGGCCAGGAAGCCCCAGCGGTGATAGCTGCGGCGGCTAATCCCAGCCGCGGCGCGGCCGGCGGTGGAGATCAGAAAGAGGCCTTCGAGGCGCGGCTGGCCGCTCAGACCCGCAACTTCTGGCGCAGCGCTGCCCAAGAGCTGCGTGATCTACAGCAAACCCAGGGCATCAAAGCGGTGGTGCTCGCCGGCCCCAAGGAGGTCAGCGAGCGCTTTCTGGAGGCTTTAGCTCCCGGCAATTCTCTAGGCACTTCTCTAGAAATCATCGGCCATCTGCCGCTGAGCTCAGATGCCTCACCGCAGGAGATCTTGGCCAAGAGCCTGCCCCTGATCGAAGCTCAGGAGGAGCGGCGCCAGCAGGGACTGGTCGCAGAACTATTGCAACGCACCGCCCAGAGTCAGAGCGCCAGCCTGGGACTGGGACCGACCTTGAAAGTACTGCAGAGCGGGCGGGTGGCCCAATTGATCCTGACCCATGACCTGGAGGCGCCGCTGAGCGAATGCGCCGCTTGTCAATACAGTTTCCTGGCCAGCTCCGCCGATTCCTGTCCACGTTGCGGCTCAAGCGGCCTGCAAGCGGTCTCGCTGCGGGTGTTGCTCCCCCTGCTGGCCCGACGGCATGGAGCCAAGCTGGAGGTGCTCCACGGCCAAGCGGCAGAACGGTTGGCCGCCCAGGGAGGCATAGGCGCGCTCTGGCGCTATTAATGGCCCAAATCCTGCGCGAGCTGAACTTCCTCAGCTTCGACGGCTTCGAGATTTATGGCCACCTGAGCCTGCCGCAGGGCAACGGGCCCTTCCCGGCCGTTGTGGTGCTCACCGGTGGACTGGGCGGGGCCAAGGATGAGTTGGGCCGCTATGTCAAGCTGGCCGAGCATCGGCGGCTGGTGCCCCAAGGCTTGGCCGTCTTTACCGTGGATCATCGTGGCAGCCCCGGTCACGGTCCGGCCTTCGCCGCGCGCCAAGATTTGGGGGGTGCTGATCTGTCAGACGTGCTGGCGGCAACCCGCTTTTTGAGCGCTCGTGAGGAGATAGACTCAGATAGATTGGCGATCTTGGGTAGCAGCCGGGGTGCCTACCTGGCCGCCTTGGCCCTGGAGCAGGCCCCCTACTATCGCGCCGCGGTGCTGATGATGGGCTTCTATGATTTAGAACGCTTCTTGCGCTATGAGCGAGCGCATCGCGGGGCGGACTCTCCCTTTGTCAAACACTTCGGTCGGTCTTGGGAGGAGCTGCTGGGCCTCTTTCCCGTGCGCGATCGCTCGCCGATTCGCTTCGCCGATCGGGTGAGTTGTCCGGTGCTGCTGATTCATGGCCAGCGAGACCGGATCGTACCGCCTGAGCAATCCCGGCTTTTCCATCAAGCGTTGCAGCAGGCAGGCCACACCAGCCGGCTGATGCTCATCCCGGAGCTAGAGCACGGCTATTCCCAGGATACGCCGCTGTGGGAAGAGGTCTGGCGGCTGACCGGGGAGTTCCTGGCCGAGACACTGGGGCTCTGAGCTTGCCGGCAGGGTACGCTTGACGGACTGGAGCGCATCCAGTACCCTGAGATCATGCCGGTCCCATCGTCTAGTGGCCTAGGACGCTGGCCTCTCAAGCCGGTAACAGGGGTTCAAATCCCCTTGGGACCGCCAGATGTTAACACGAAGAGCCTTTCTCAAGAGTGCCGGTGTTCTCGGCGGCGTCCTACTGCTGAGCGGCTCCGCTCGGCTGGCGGCCGGAGGCTCAAGCCGGTCGGCTCAGAACAACTGGCCTACCTTCCATCATGATCTGGCCCGCACCGGCCTGACCGCTGAAAAAGGCCAGGTGCTAGGCCCCACCCAGCTATGGCTCTCCGGCACCTCAGGTCTCAACGAGTCCTCGGCAGCCATCGGCGACATCAACGGCGACGGTCAGGCGGAGGTGGTCATCGGCTCCTTCGATCACCATGTCTATGCCGTCTCCGGTGCCACCGGCCGACCCGTCTGGCCTAAGCCCTTCAAGACGGGCTACTGGGTCTGGTCCTCGGCGGCCATCGGCGACATTGACAATGACGGTCAAGTGGAAGTAGTCATCGGCTCCAACGATTATTATTTATATGTGCTCAACGGCCGCGACGGCACGCTCAAATGGTCCTATAAGACGCTGTCCGAGGTATGGTCCTCCCCGGCACTGGTCGACGTAGATGGCGACGGGCAGGTGGAGATCATTTTCGGCTCAGATCGGATTTATGCCCTCGACGTGCGCACCAGGCGTCCCAAATGGTCGCGTTTGACCGAGACCAGCATTTTTATCTCCTCGCCAGCGGTGGCCGACATCGACCGAGACGGTCAGCTGGAAGTGGCTATCGGCGTGCTGGACAACCGACTCCATCTGCTGGCCGGGCGAGACGGCTCGGTCAAGTGGACCTTTCCCGCCGGTGGTCCGGTAGAATCTTCGCCGGCGCTGGGTGACGTCGACGGCGATGGCCGGCTGGAGATATTTTTCGCTGCAAGCCAGCAGGGCATCTATAGCCTGGATAGCGCCGGCCGCCAGCGCTGGTTCTTCAAGACCGGGCAAGACGTGCGCGTGCCCCAAAATCGCGCCCGTATTCGCTCTTCGCCGGCGCTAGCCGACATCAACGGCGATGGTCAGCTAGAGGTGGTCATCGGGGCGAACGATGGCCATATCTACGCGCTGCAGGCCGGCAGCGGGAAGCTACTCTGGCAGGTTACCATCGGGAATTATGTCGAGTCTTCTCCGACGGTGGGCGACATAGATAGCGACGGCAAGCTGGAGGTCCTCTGCGGCACCCACAATCGCTATATGGTGGTGCTGGAGGGGGCCACCGGACGGGAGAAGTGGCGCTTTTCCCCCAAGGGCAGCCAGGAGATCGTTTCCTCTCCCTCGCTGGCGGACATAGACGGTGATGGCCTGCTGGAGGTCGTCATCGGCGCCAACAGCAACGCCTTCTATGCCCTGGGTTAGCGCTAGGGCTGATAGACACTCATCTCTTCAGCGGGATTAACAACAGGAAGGCAGGTAGGGAAGGCGGGGATGATACCCGCCTTCCCTAAATGAGGTTAGCAACCACAGAAGGGGTTTCGGTTTCCCTCGCCCATGGGGACTCGCACCCCGACCGGTTCCAGGCTGGGGAAAAATCCACGTCGAAGGAGGTTGGCAGAAGCGACGTGGCAAAACCCTGACCTTGCGGGCTGTTGGCCCTGGGATCCGGCTGACAACTGATCACGGACTTTCACGGCTTATCCCTCCTATGAGCGATCATCGTCATCGAGTCTAACCACTCGGCCGCGGGGGCCGAAGGACTCCGGTCTACTCGTGAGGACGGCTCTGTCGCTTGCTGAAGTGCTCGGTGTCCTTCAGGCAAACAGCTCAAAAAGAGCGCGATCGCTCGTCGGCGAGAAGATATCCCTTCTTCGCTTGCTGCGGAGAGTATACTCCGGTTGCAGGTGGAAATCCAATGCCCCGCAGGTGAAAATTCGGTGCCAACTCCGGCCGACTAGGCCGGGGGCAGCTCGGCGACCCGCCAGTAGTCGAGCACCGTATTGATGATCTTGAGAAACTCCCCGGAGCTGGGCGGCTTGGTGATGTAACCCGCCGCGCCCGAATCGTAGGCCTTGACCATGTCCTTCTCGTATTTGCTCACGGTGAGGACGATGACCGGGATGCGCCGTAGATGCTCATCCTGCTTGATCTCAGCCAGCACCTCCTGCCCGTTGATCTTGGGCAGATTGAGGTCCAGCAGGATCAGGTCAGGTCGAGGCACGCCGGCGAAGTGCCCTCGCTGATAGAGAAAATCCAGCGCCTCCTGGCCATCGCGCGCCACCGAGAGCTCGGTCTTGATCTGCCCCTTCTTCAGCGAGCGCTCGGTAATGATCACGTCGTTGGGATTGTCCTCGACCAGGAGGATGTGCAGCTTTTTGCTCTTCACACTCGATCACCCTCTGTGATGAGGCGTTGCGCCAGCAACGCCGGTTTGTAGGACCCTCTGGGCAAAGTGAAATGGAAGACGCTCCCCTCTCCCGCTGGGGACTCTGCCCAGATTCGTCCCCCCAACTCTTGGACGATCCGCTTACAGATGGCCAGCCCTGCCCCGGTGCTCTCGTAATCATCGCCCGGCTCAAGCCGCTCGAAGAGCTCGAAGATCTTGTCCAGATAACGCTCATCTATGCCGATGCCGTTGTCGCGCACGCTGAAGTGATATCCCTCAGCCTCGCGCTGCCAAGCGAGCTCGATCAGCTTGCGCTCTTTGCCGTTATATTTGATGGCGTTGGAGATCAGGTTGCTAAACAGTTCGGCCAGGCGGGTGCGATTGGCCATCACCTTGGGCAGATCGGGGGCGATGTGCAGCTCCACCTGGGCCAGGGCGCCCTCCAGATTCTCGCGCACCTCGGCCAACAGGTCGCTCAGGTCGATCTCTTCCAATAAATCGCGCTGGGCCCCGATGCTGGACAGCTTGAGCAGGTCGTCAATCAGGTGCTTCATGCGCGCGGCCGAGCGCCGCATCGCCCGCAGATATCCTGCCCCTTCTTCGCCCAGGGCCTGCGGATAGTCTTCCAGCAGGTAGCCACCGAAGATCTCGATGGTGCGCAGCGGCTCCTTGAGGTCATGCGAGACCACATGACTGAACTCCTCCAGCTTGCGGTTGCTCTCTTCTAAGCGCTCGGTCTTTTCGACCAGCTCGCGCTCCAGCAGCTTGATCTCAGTGATATCTATATAATGATCTATGCGGCCACCCCGGTAGCGATCGGTCTCTATCGGCAGGCTGCGGAACTGCAAGATGCGCTCCTGACCGCCCCGACGCAGGCTGAAGACGAAGCTGTCCACCCCCGCCTGGGTGATGCGCCCGAAGCTCTCCGGATCGTCGGGCAGGGGCGCCAGTCCGCGCAGCAGCCGCCCGATCTCCAAGCCGGTCATCTCGTCACGGTCCATATCGAAGAAGTAGCCGATGGTTTGGTTGGCCCAGATCACCTGGCGCTCAGCGTCCAGCATCATGATGCCGGTATCCAGCGTATCAATGGCATCCTCGATCAGATAGCGATAGCGCGCCTCCACCTCACAGAGCCGCTGCTCCAGCTCGGCGCGCTCGGAGATATCACGCATCTCCAACGCCAACCGCTGGGTATTCAGGCGCACGATGCGATATTCCATCGGCAGGGCCTGCTTCTCCCAGGAGATGACCCGCAGGTTGTTTCCGCCGGACTCGCCATGCAGATAAGCCCGTTCCAGCTCCTCGCGCAGCCGCTCCAGGTCATCAAAGTGCACGAACTCGGCCAGATGCCGGGGATGGCCTAGCTGCTCTTTGGCCCGGTCGTTGCTCTCCAGCACCTCTCCCGCGGGCGAGAGGATCTGCACCAGATTGAGTGAGCGGCGATAGAGGTCACGGCGCGAGGAGTGTTGCTGGGCCTGTCGGCTCTCGCGGCGCAGCCGCACCCGCCGGTTAGCCCAGCCGATTCCTCCTCCCACTGCCAGATAGCCCAGGGCCACCGGCAGCAGGCTGTGGAGGTAAAAGCCTGCATCCAGCGGGATGAACGGCAGGGTCAAGAGGGTGCTGCCGGCTCCCAAGAGCAGACCGCCCCAGCTCTCCAAAAAGAGCGCCCCGGCCAGCAGGGCCATGCCGCTGAGGGCGAAGACCAGCTTGGCCGGACGATAATCGAGCACATACAGCACGGCAAAGACGGCCAGGTAAAAGAAGAAGATGATCCCGAGCTTCCTAAGCAGAGCCAGCCAAGCCTCATAATGCATACCGCCTATCCTTATGCCTTTTTGAACGCGCCCGGCAACGGCGCGCTTTCCCTGGCTTACTTTAGATGAGGGGCCGCGCCGGGGAAAGGACAACTGTCTGGTAGCGAGGCCCCCTCTGTCTGGAGCTGACACCGTCAGATGATCAGGCCGTCGGTGAGCGCAAAGGGGAAGGGTTCGGCCATCTTCTCCAAGCTTCGCGGTTCGAGCACGGTGAGCTTGCGGTCCCGCACGGCGATCACCCCGCGCTCCTCCAGCTCCCCTAAGGTGCGAATGGCCGTCTTGGAGGAGACCCCGGCCATCTCGGCCAGCTCGGTCCGGGAGAGCTCTATCTGGCTCTCGCCCAGCTTGAGGATGATGCGTGCCAGCCGCTCCTTGCTCCCGTTGTAGGAACGCTCGGCCAGCTTACACTGAAAAGCTTTGAGCTCTTCGGAGAGCTTCTCGAAGAGGCGAAAGGCAGCCGGCGGGTGCTTTTCCAGAAAAGCGAAGAAGTCCCCCCGCTCGATGAAACCGACTACCGAGCGCTCCAGGGTCTTGGTATAGGCGATGTGGACCCCTTTGTCGAACAAGGTGGTGGCTCCGGCCAACTCGCCGGGACCGATCAGCTTGAGGATCTGTTTTTTGCCACTGAGGGTCCGTTTGACCAGCTTGATCCGGCCCTCGAAGACCAGATAGAAGCCGAAGGCCGGCGCACCCTCCTGGAAGATGATCTCCCCGCGACCGTACTTGATGTGTCGCACCAGTTGATCCAACTGGGTCAGATCGCGCGGCCCTAAATCGGAGAAGATCCTGAACTCTCGGAGTTTAATCATCCCTCTCACCCCACCAGCTAGAATGGACATCCAAATTTATTATGGACTATGATCCGAGCCTTTGTCAATAGCGTGCTCATAGCAGTTCACGCTCGCCGTGCTCCTTGGGGGTCCCCAGCACCAGCGAGGTATTGGTGTCTTCAATGCCGTTCAGGCTGAGCAGCTGTTTGAGCTCGCGGTTCATGCTGGTCGAGTCGCGGAACTTGCCGATGGCCAGGATATCGAACTCACCGGTCAGCTCATAGACGTGGGTCAGATGGCCGTTGCGCTTGAGCTCTTCAGCGATCTGAGCGATCCGTTTGCCGGCGGCCTTGATCTGGATGATCACCGTCAGATGGTAACCCAGCTTGCTGTAGTCCACGATCGGCTTGAAGCCCTGGATGACGCCGGACTGTTCCAGCTCCTGCAGTCGCTTGCTTACCGTGGTGGTAGCCACCCCCAACTGCTGGGCCAGCCGACGCAGCGAGATGCGCCCCTCGCACTGAAAGGCCTGGATCATCTGTCGGTCAAGGTCTTTATACATACCGGCCCGAGTTTACCACCTGGCACCGACTCCGTCCAACCCACTTGCGCCGCTGCTCCGTCTCTGTTAGCTTAAGTGCTATGACTGAAGCAAGGCTGGAACTCGCTGATCCGCAGCAAGAGGTGGAGAGAATCGAGGCCTTTATTCGCGAGCGGCTGGAGCGATCCGGCCGCCGCCTGGGGGTTATCGCCCTCTCCGGAGGGGTGGATTCGGCGCTGGTAGCCACCTTGGCCGTGCGGGCCTTGGGTCACGAGCGGGTGGTCTCCCAGGCGTTGCCCGACGACGAAGGTTCTGCCGCTGCCGATGAAGAGGACGCGGCGCAGCTGGCGCAAGAGCTGAACATCACCCACCGGAGGATCTCATTGGCCGAGCCGTTGGGGGCTTTGCACCGTGCGCTCAGCCAGGTGGGACTGATGGGCAACTCGGCGGCTTGGGCCAATGTCAAGCCGCGACTGCGCATGATCGTCAATTATTTTGTGGCCAACTCGCTGGACGGCCTGGTGCTGGGCACCGGGAATAAATCGGAGCTCCTCTTGGGCTACTTCACCAAGTTCGGTGACGGGGGAGTGGACCTGCTGCCGATTGGACAGCTCTATAAGGCCCAGGTGCGACAGATGGCGCGCCATCTGCATCTGCCTCCGGCGATCATCGCCAAGCAGCCCTCGGCCGGACTCTGGCCCGGCCAGACCGATGAGGAGGAGCTGGGCGGCTCCTATGAGCAGATAGACCTGATCCTGCACTGCCTGCACGATCGCCGGCTCAGCGCCGAGGAGACGATCCGCGAGCTGGCACTCGACCCGACTCTGGTCCAACGGGTAGCCCAGATGTTTCGGCAGAGCGAGCATAAGCGCCGCATGCCGCTGATGCCCGGCGCGCAGCAGTAGTGGAGCAACCAGGCCTAGCGCCTCTAGCCCAACTGGGCCAGCGCGCAGGCCAAACGGTCGAACTCTTCGATTGACAGTGATTCTCCGCGCCGGCGGGGATCAATCTCCGCCAGCTCCAATGCCCGCTGTGCCTGCTGAGCGCTGAGCTTGAGCAGTGGCGACTGTTGCAGGGCCCGGCGGAGCATCTTGCGCCTCAAGTTAAAGGCGGCGCGCACGACTTGGCCGAAGCGCTGCTCATCGGCGCTAAAGCGGGGTCGGGGCAGGAAATCCAATCTGACCAGGGCCGAGCTGACCTCTGGCGCTGGAAAGAAGGAGTCGGGGGGGATTTTCTTGATCAGCCTCACCTGGGCGAACGCTTGCAGCCAGAGGCCTAAGGCGCTGATCATGCGACTTCCCGGCCGGGCGGTCAGCTTCTGGGCCACCTCAAATTGCAGCAGCAGCACTGCCGTGCGAAAGTGTCGTCGCTGGCCGACCAGGCGCCTCAAGATGGGCGCGCTAACCCCGTAAGGCAGGTTGCCCAACGCTTTCATCGGCTCGTCCGGCAAGAGATTCTCCAGTTCGAGCTTCAGAAAATCGGCGGGAACGATCTGCACGTTGGGATACGGGGCCAGATTCTCCCGCAAGAGCGCGATCAAGCGTCTGTCTATCTCGACGGCGAAGAGCCGCCTGACCTCTGGCGCCAGCCGCCGGGTGAGCGTGCCGATGCCGGCGCCGATCTCTAATACGGTCTCTTGTCGGTCAAGCTCAGCCGCGGCGATGATCAGCTCCAGCACCGTCTCATCGCAGAGAAAATGCTGGCCCCACTGTCGCTGCAATCGGAGGCCCCGCGCTCGCAGCAGGGCGCGCAGGGCGCCGGGTGAGCTCAGGTTGAACCGTGAAGTCATCTTGGAATATTTTAGCCCAGCACTGGGCAGAAAGCCAGGCAGGGACCGACTCCGGTCAGGTGATCAACTTCTCCGCAGGGAGCAAGTTGCTTTCCCATGCAGCAAAGAGCTCCCTCTCTGGCTAAAAAAACAAACAAACCCTCTACCCATCGGCACTACCACCCTGGGTGAGCCGATAAACTCTCGCTAGAATTAGCTCAAACGGCGCTTGAGTTGCCAGGCCCCCTCTTGACACCCGCGAGCCTTCCCAGCTATGCTATGCTATCTCTCCCCCACCACACACTCAGGGTTGCGGCACTCCGGGGGAGAGCGCCTGACCTGGCCCCCTGAGCCGAAGGAGCGTACATGGCCGTTAGGGTAGAGGGTGAGAGGAACTCCCTTAAAAGCGATTATACTTTTGAGCACTTTGTCCGCGGTGAGAGCAATCTATTAGCTTGCTCGGCTTGCCTCGCCGTGGCCGAGTCGCCTGGTCAGGCCTATAACCCCCTTTTTATCTATGGTAAAGTAGGTTTGGGCAAGACCCACCTGCTTCATGCGGTGGGCAACTATCTCCTGGATCAGGAACCCTGGCTGCGGGTGATTTACATTACCTCCGAACGGTTCGCCATCGATCTGGTACGTTCTATCCGGCAAAACTGTACTGCGGCCTTTCGCAAGACCTACCGCCAAGTGGATGTGTTGCTCATCGACGATGTGCACTTTCTCAAGGACAAAGAGGGTACCCAAGAAGAGTTGTTTCATACGTTTAATGAGCTCTACGAGCGGGGCAAGCAGATTGTGCTCTCCAGCGATCGTCCCCCCGATGAGCTCTCCCGGCTGCAGGAGCGGTTGGTCTCCCGCTTTCGCTGGGGGCTGGTGGCCGACATCCAGCCGCCCGACTACGAGACCCGCATGGCCATCTTGCGGGCCAAAGCCAAGCTCAGTGCGCTGGAGATCGGCGATGAGATGCTCTCGCTGATCGCGGCGCGCATCCGCTCCAACGTGCGCGCCCTGGAGGGTGCGCTGATCAAGGTCATCGCCTACTCCTCGCTGCGCCAGGTGCCGCTCTCGGCCGAGCTGCTCGATGAGATCCTGCCGGCCGAGCCCCCCAGTCTGCCTCCTTTGGATATCGCGATCATCAAGCGGGAGGTGGCCTACCAGTATGACGTCACCGTGCAGCAACTGGAGGGGCCCAGCCGGGAAAAGCCCATCTCCCAGGCACGGCATATCGCCATCTATCTCAGCCGCGAGCTGACCCATAGCTCATTCCCCCTGATCGGCCAAGCCTTCGGCCGACGCGATCACTCGACCATCATGCACGCCTACCGCAAGATCAGTGAGCTGGGCTCTAGCCCGCTCTTCTATTCCGAGATCGAATCGCTCAAAGAGAGCTTGCTCAATCGGGCTGACGGCCAGAGCTAAGCGCACAGGAAAATCAACTGATCCTGATACCCCAGCAGCGTTTGAATCTTCAGCTCGGCGCGACCGCAACGCTGCCGCAGCAAGCGGGTGAGCGGGGTGCGCTCGATGCGCAGCAGCAAGCTGTCCTCGCGCGCCAGGGCCAGCCAAGGGCTGGGACGCTCGGCCTCCAGAGCCAATTCGCCGAAGAATTGGCCGGCACCGCAGACTGCACCGGCCCCCATCTGCTGCCGTGGCCCCTGGCAACCGACCTGCCAGAACTCGATCGAGCCCCGCTTGACGAAATAGAGCGCATCGCAAGGATCGCCTGGTTGGCAAATCAGCTCACCCTGTTTGCATTCCAACCTAGCTCCCAGCCGTTCGACCGGGACTGCTGCTTCTGCTGGCATTGGTATCTCCATTTTTTTATGCCGATTACTAGTAGCCAATGTAAGCGTTCGCCCTACCGCTCACAAGGATTGCCGTCTGGGCACCAGGGCCAGCCCCGCACCGCTGCGGGTGACCGGCGTCCTCCCCGCTGTGGTCGCTTGGAAGGCCAAGGGTTACCAAAATCACAGAAAAGCCGAGCGGGATATGTTAAGCATAGGGTCAGCTAGATTGAGGTTAGCTGCCGGAGAGCGTAAAAGACAAAAGGGAGGTTCACCATGAACAACAAAGCCGAGTTGGCGGGGGAGATCACCCCGTTTTGCCAGCGGGTCAACTTCGTGGCCCATCAGACTATTTATCCCGCCGGACAACGCAGTCCTGGCGCCTACTTGATTGAGCGAGGCAAGGTGAAACTGGCTTATCTGGATGAAAGCGGCAAGCGCTTGACGCTGGCCATCTTGGGGGAAGGGGATTTCTTTGGAGAGATGGCCCTGGTGGGCCGAGCACCCCAGGAGGCCAAGGCGGAGGCGCTGGAAGATTGCACGCTCTGGTTGCTCGAGCGGGAGAAGCTCTTGCGCGCCGCCTATGACCATCCGCGGTTGATGGTCCAATTATTAGGGCTCTTTTTGCGGCGCAATCAGGAGATGAAAAAAAGGCTTAAAGAGATGGTCTTCAAGGATTTGGAGATGCGCTTGGCGCGCACCCTGCTCAACTTGGCCTACAAATATGGCCGTGCCACCCCCGACGGCCTACAGATAGACCTGCAGGTTACCCATCAGGAGTTGGCTGATCTCATCGGCAGCACACGCGAAAATGTCACTACGGCGCTCACCCGCTTCGAGGCGGAGGAGCTGCTGGATAAGGGGCGGGTGCACATCGTGCTCACCGCCGTGGATCGCCTCGAAGAGCGCGCCACCCCCCGTCCGGCCGACGCCGAGGTCTCGGTGAACTGAGCTCAACGCGGGGGAGCGTGTCGTAGAGCCCGCTGGATCAGCTCTGCGACCGAGCGTGCTTCACCTTCTTCCTGAGCCCGGGCCAGCGCCCGGCGCGCCTCGCGCTCGGAGAAGCCCAGCGAGGCGGTGAGCGCTTGCAGCGCCAGCTCGGCCTGCCCGGAGAGCGCCCCCGCCCGCTCCGCTCCCAGAGGAATCTGGGCGATCTTGTCCTTGAGCTCCAGGATCAGCCGCTTGGCCGTCTTCACCCCCACGCCCTTGATGCCGCGAAAGCTGGCCGCTTCGCCGCTGAGCACCGCCTCTTGCAGACGGCGCGGTGTCGCCGCCGAGAGGATGGCGATGGCCAGCTTGGGTCCCACCCCGCTGACCGTGAGTAGCAGCCGAAAGAGCTGGCGCTCCTGGGGCGTGCTGAAGCCGTAGAGCGCCAGGCCATCCTCCCGCACTTGCAGATGGGTGTAGAGCGTGACTTCGGCATCCGGGCCGGCCTGGGCCAGTGCCTCGCGGGTGACGCGCGAGCTGTGGAGCAGATAGCCCACACCGCCTTGCTCCAGCACGATGCCCTCCTCGCTGATCTGGGAGACTCGGCCGCGCAGATAATAGATCATGTTCGCTTCAGTTGGACCTTGCCGGAGGTGGCATTGAGCAGCTCGCACTCCAGTGCCTCGGCACGAGCCAGCTCCACCTGGGCCTGCAAGCGGGGCCGCTCGCCGTAGTCAATACTCACTATCCGGGCTTGATAGCGACCCAAGACCCTATGAATCGTGCCGCTCAGCTCATAGGGATAGCATAGCTCCAGCTCGACCTGCGGCAGGCAACTGACCGGCTGGGCCAACTCGACCACCGCTTTGGCCGCATCGCTGTAGGCCCTGATCAGGCCACCGATGCCCAGTTTGGTCCCGCCGAAGTAGCGCACCACCGTGAGCAGGATATCTTGCAGCTTACGCCCTTGCAATACCTGTAAGATGGGTCGTCCGGCCGAGTGGAGCGGCTCACCGGCGTCAGCGGCCCGCTCGATCAGCCTCCCCTGAGCAGCACTCAGGCGATAGGCGTAGCAATGATGGGCGGCTGCCCGATGCTCGGCGGCGATCTCGGCCAGCCGCTGCCGGGCGGCCGCCTCGCTCTTCACCGGGTCGAGATAGGCGACGAAATGTGAGTCCACCCGGCGAATCTCCGCTTGGGTGCCTGTCTGCACCGCCAGATAGGCAGCAGCCCCCGGCGCCGACTGCTGCTGCTTACTCTGGTGGCTTGGCAAAGAGATCATCCTTGAGATCACTGTTTAGCACCAGGCGCCGCACTATCATGACCAGCGCCAGCTTGCCCTGCAGATAGGTCTGAGAATGGAAGGCGACCCAGATGCCCGATACCGGGCGAAAGTCGCTCATCCGCACGCTGACCGTCCCTGCTGGCCCATCGCTATCTTGCCTGATTAGCCGGTGAGTCTGGGCGTCAAAATAGAGCCGCGTCGCCGGACGGCCGGGGGCCGACATCTGAATGACTTGGGCCGAGCGCTCTCCCTCTCTCACTCGAACGGTCTTCAGATAGGCAAAGTGATAGCTCGGATCGCTCAGTGCCCTGAAGAGCTGCAGCGGGCCGCGCTCGCCGGCCAACTGACGCTTGAGCTGAGCCAGTTTATCCTCAGGAAGCGGCAGAGTCTGACCGGCGGCTCGCATCCAGATCACCCGCCCGTCGGTGGCCACGGTCACCCGTTGGCCGGCAATCTGTCGGTCAATGCGCAGTTTATCCGGTTGCTTGATATAAGTGGTCGTCTCGGCTTGCACAGTCTGACCGTTGGCATAAAAACTAACCGTAGCTTCGATGGTCCAATCGCGTATGGCCAGCAGGCGGCGTAGGCCGCCGTGAGCGCGGGCTGCGGCCAATAGGATCTCCCGCGACCGCGCATCAGTCTGCGCCCGGATGAGCGTATTGTCGGGCCGCTCCGGCAACTGAGCAGAGCGAGGCGCGGCAGGCTGCCGTCCGCTCGTCTGGGGCGGTGAGCTGGGGGCGGAGGCTTGGACCGTCGCCGGGACGGCTTCCGGTGATCCGCCGGCATGACCCCTCCCCAAGCTTAGCAGCAGCGCAACCAACGCCATGAGGGCCAGAGCAGCGGATAACCCGATCAACTGTGCTAGGCTCAGCCTCTTCATGCTTACTTGAGTCTAACCGACCTCAAGCGGCCCGTCAATGCGGCCGGTTGCCCGGCGCGATCTGCCGAGGTATAAAAGAGATCAAGGTAGGTGAAGACTATTGATGGACAGGAAATTCGTGTTTCTGCTGGGCATCGCCCTGCTCCTGATCGTGGGAACGACAGCGCTGTTAGGCCTGTGGAACCCATCTGTTCCGGCCCGCTCGGAGAGCTTGTCGAAGACCAGCCAGTTCTTCCGACCCTTGGAGCAGACCTATCAGTATATCAAAGATAATTTTTATCAGCCCCAGCGTGCCGATGATCAGCAGTTGCTCTACGGTTCAATTCAGGGGATGCTGAAGCAGCTCCACGATCCCTATAGCGTCTTCTTTACTCCCGAGCAGGCCAAGAAATTTCTCCAAGGCTTTCAAGAGAAGCCCTTCATGGGCATCGGGGTATACGTCGGCCTGACCAATGGCCGACTGACGGTCATCAAGCCGATCCCCGGTGGGCCGGCGGAGCAGGCTGGAGTGCGGGCCGGCGACTGGATCAGCGAGATTGAGGGCCAGAGCACCAAAGGCATCACCCTGGATGGCGCCTCGACCCAACTACGCGGCCCGGAGGGCACCACGGTGAAGATCAAAGTCCAACATCTCGACGGCATCCTGAAGGACATTCAGATCACCAGAGCGAAGATCCAGGTGCCTTCAGTCGAGCACCGTCTAATGGACGATGGCAAGATCGGCTATATCAAGATCGGAGCTTTTAATACCCCCACGGCCTCGGAGCTGCGCCGGGCGCTGGAGGCGATGCAGCAAAGCAAGGTGCAAGGACTGATTATAGACCTGCGCGATAACCCCGGTGGTTTTCTCAGTTCGGCCGTGGATGTGGCCAGCTTCTTCGTCGATCGGGGGCTGATTCTCACCGAGCAAACCCGCCAAGGCTCGCAGAGCTTTCCCAGCCACGGCAACCGCTTTCCCAATTGGCCCCTGGCCGTGCTGATCAATCGCAATACCGCTTCGTCGGCGGAGATCCTCTCCGGGGCGCTGCGCGACCATGAAATGGCCATCCTGATCGGGGAGAAAACCTTCGGCAAGGGCATCGTACAGACTGCCCAGGAGCTGGGCGATGGCTCATTGCTGAAGCTGACCACCGGCGAATATCACACCCCCCTAGGGCGCAAGGTGCAGGGGGTGGGGCTGCCGGCCGATATCAAAGTGCCCCAACCGGATGAGCCTTTGGCTAAATTGCTGGGCCGGTTGCACCAGTTTGGCGCGCTTTTCCCCAGCGATGACAGCAAAGATCGCCAGTTGTTAAGCCGGCTGCGCCGGCAGGCCAACGAGATACAGATTCAGGTGGAGAACGATCGTTTTGAGGCGGCACTGCAAGCCGCGCGAGCGATGCAAGGTCAACTGGAGAGTGAGCGAGCTGCGCTCCAGGCCGATGGTGGCCTGATCGCCCAGGGTGAGCTCGACAAGCTGTCTGGACTGCTCAAGCAACTGAGCGCGGCTCTAGAGCGGAACGATTTTTCGGTGGCTACCGCTTGGCTGAAGGCACACTTTGGCCAATTTTGCCCCTGCCGGTTGCCACCGCTGCCCCAACCTCAGACTCCGTCCCAGCATATCTAAAGAGCGGCCCTCGATTATCTTAGTAGGAGGGAGGAGAGATGAAGTTCGCACGTCTAGCTCTGAGCCTCGGGCTGCTGCTGAGCATAAGCCTGTTATTCACCGCTATAGCTGCCGAGCTGCCCGTCCCGCAGGGGATCATCGTCAGCCCGCCGGTGGGCGAGCACAATCAACTGAGCTTGAGCCTCTGGACCGATCAGGAGCGCTACTATCCCGGCCGCCCGCTGCTGATCCGTTTCAAGCTCAATAAGCCCGCTTATGTCTATATTTATGACATCGCCGCCGACGGTCAAGTTAGGCTGATATATCCCAACGGCTACTCGCGTCAGAATCATCTCCAGGCTGGAGAGCACCGGTTGCCCGATAGCCAGAGCTACAGCCTGGTAGTTGGCGGTCCCTTGGGCCGGGAATATCTACAGGCGATCGCCCTCTTGCGACCAATCCCGCTGCTGAAGCTGAGCGGGCAGGGTGGCTTCGCTAAAACAGCGTTTCCGATATTGGGCCAATCGCTCTCGGCGCTCAAAGTCCGAGTGACCAAGCTGATCTCCATCAGTGTGAAGCCCGGCGAATGGGCCGCCGCCTGGACCGGCTTCCGGGTCGTCTCCCCCCAGGCGATGTTGGTCATTCGCTCGCAGCCGGCAGGCGCTGCGGTGTATATCGGCGATAAACTCCGCGGCCAGACGCCGCTAATGCTCTCGCTGCAACCGGGCACTTTGCGGGTGAGAATCAGCAAAGAGGGCTACCAAAGCTGGGTCAAGACGGTGCAGCTCAAAGCCCAAGCACAGGGCCGGCTGGAGGTCCAACTGCAACCGGCAATCCCGACCGGGCCAGGACCACGGGAGACCGGCAGCTCAACCGGGACCGATCTGCTGACTATCGGCGACCTGCTGCAAGGCTGGGCGCTCAACTTCGGCCTCAATCCAGCCTCCGGGGTGGGGAGCTTGGGCTTAAACCTGAAATTGTCCGACTGGCTGGCGCTGGGCGGCTCACTGGCCTTCACCGGGCAAACGGTGCCTGACTATTTTGACCTGGGCCATCCGGCGTCTTTCGCCCGTCAGCGCGTCTATAATTTGGGCCCGGAGCTGGAAGCCGATCTCTGGCTGCAACTGCCGCTCTCAGGAAACCTGGCGCTGCTGCTAGGAGGGGGCTTGGCCACGCAGCAGCAGGTCCACCTGGCCGCACCTGGGGGAGTACAGGTAGTCAAGGCAGAGAGCGTCACCCTCAAACCCAACGGCTATCGCCGGACCCGTACTTATCTGACGCTGGCAGGCAGCCTGCTGGTCCGGGCCGGCTCGGCCTCCTTGCAACTGGGCTATCACAGCCGTCGCGGCTGGCTGGTCGGCTTCGGCTGGCATTTCTAGCCCGAGTGTTTCTCTGCTGAGCCAGGAGCGGCCCGCCGGAAGCGGCGCACAGTGCGGTCAATCGCGCGCCAGGAGAGGAGCAGCAGGCCTACCAAGCCGATGAAAAAGATGACTATTCCGATCAAGGTCCAGCGCCCACCGTCGCCAGCGTACATCAACGCGCAAGCGGCAATGATCAGCACGCCCACCAGCGCCAGCAAGGGCTGATTCACATCGGTCGTCAGGCGATGCTTGCCCCACTGATCGCGGGGAAGCAGCAGGCCCTGTTTCTCCAGACGGCGTAGTGACATAGATTTTACCTCCTAGTATGGGGGGCATACGGTCATATTATGCGCTCCTATTCTTCCTCGGCGGACTCGCGGAAGAACTGCAAGAAGCGCTGCAAGCCAAATAGTAGCTGCCCGGTGCGCTCCTGCGCGATGATCGTAGGCGTGGGCGAACGCTCCACCAAGAGGCGCGTGCGGTCGGCAAAGAAGTGGTGAGCCAACCAGCCTTGGCGGGTGGCTCCGATGACCATCAGGTCATACCGCTTGGAGAGTTTGACCAGATGGTGAGAGACGCTCTTGCTCTCCCGCAGATGCACCTGAATGCGGGGCTCTTGCTGCAAATTGAACCCTTGGGGGTGCATGGCGGAGGGTAACCTACAGGCCTCTTGCAATTGCGCCAGGTGTTTCCCCTCTTCACTGCTCTGCCCGACAAGCCGCGCAGGGGGCACCACCTGCACCACATCAATGCGGGCGTCGTCACTGGCCAGCGCAGCAGCCACCCCCAGCAGGAAGCGAGCTTGACGTGGTGAGACCACCGGGACCAGCACCGAGCGAATGGGGAATTGCACCTTTTGTTCGACCACGATGACGTTGCAGTTGGAGCGACGCACCACCTGATCAATATTTTTGCCGATGCGGGTCTGGATCGAGCTGCGCTG
This sequence comes from uncultured bacterium, assembly GCA_913053845.1. Taxonomy (GTDB): domain Bacteria; phylum Bipolaricaulota; class Bipolaricaulia; order RBG-16-55-9; family DRJF01; genus DRJF01. The sequence continues at coordinate 77,176 of CAJXGD010000001.1, forward strand.
GCCGCGCCAACCCATGATCAACAGGTCTATCTGCTGTTCGTGCACCGTGTCAATGATCGCCTCGTGAGGGCGGTGGCCCAGCCGCACCAGGCCGCTGCAGGGCAGGTCCAGTTGCTCGGCGTACTCCAGGCCCTGTTCCAAGGTCTTACGACCCGCTTCGATCAACTGACGGCTGCCGCGCAGCGGCGTCTGGGGGGCTACCGTCGCCACATGCAGCAGGATCAGCTCGCCCTCACGATGCTGGATGATCGAGGCGGCGCTGTCCACCAAGAGCTCCAGGCTCTTGGGATTGGCCACCGGGATCAAGAGGCGAAAGCGCGTCTTGCGCCGCTCCAGTCGCTCGGTGATCAGGATAGGTGTGGCCTGTTCCTCGTGTTCCAGTGGTGCGGCATAGAAGCGGAAGATCAGGTAACCGAGTCCGATCCAAGCCAAGGCCACCACCCAAGAGGTGGGGGAGATGAAAAACATGAAACCCGCCAGCACCAGTTGTATGGCGATGGCGGCGTAGGGCACGGCGGGGAAGAAGGGGGTGAGAAAGCCGTAACGCAGCTTGTCCCCGTAGCGCTTGCGGATGGTGATCACGGCCACGTTGACCTGGATGAAGAGCAGGAGAAACATCAGGTTCACCGCGGCAGCCACGTCTTTGAGCGGCAAGGCCACTGCCATCAGGATGATCAACGCGCCGCTGGAGAGCAGGGCCATATAAGGGGTGCGGGTGCGGGGATGGATCTTGGCCAGGAAGGCCGGCAGATAGTGATCTCGACCCAAGGCGAAGGATACCCGTGTAGAAGAGAATGTGGTGGCATTGAGCGCGCTCATGGTGGAGAGCAGCCCGCCCAGCAGCAGCAGCACCCCACCCCAGGGCATAAATTGGCGCGCGGCCTGGACCAGGCCCAGCTCGCCTGAGCCGCCGGAGGAGGCCAGCCACTGCCAACTGCTTATGCCGGCCGGCACGCGGACCGCTCCCAGGACGACCAGCGCCACCAGTATATAGATGGGAATGACGATGAAGAGCGACAGAAAAATGGCTCGGGGGATGTTGCGGCGAGGATGCTTGACCTCTTCTCCGGCTTGGACGATGATCTCATAGCCCTCAAAGGCTATGAACGTAATTCCCATCGTCATAAAGATGCCACTCCAGCCCATTGGGGCAAAGGGGGTTAATTGGGCTAGCGCCCGGAGGGGGTGGCCCAGCATGGCCCACAGGCCGCTGGCGATGAAGAGTAAGATGATCAGCACCTTGGAAACGGTGACGATGTTGCCGGCCTTGCCCGTTTCGGAGACGCCTCTAAAGTTGATCAGGATGAAAGTGAGGGCCATGCCGACGGCGAAGATTTTTTGCCACAGCGGGTCCGGCAGACCCAGCAGGGGCAGGCTCAAGCCGCGCAGCGCGGCTAAAAAATAGCTACCAAAGCCCAGAGCATAGAGGCTGGCCGCCACGGAGTGGGCGAACCAGTCCATCCAACCGGCCAGGAAGGCGCTGGCGCCGGGCAGCCCTTCTTTGACCCAAAGATAGCCTCCCCCGGCGCCAGGGATGGCCGAGCCCAGCTCAGCGTAGGCCATAGCGGTGAGCACGGTGACCACGCCGTTGAGGGCGAAGGCCAGGATCAGGGCCGGACCGGCGGTGCCGGCGGCGATGCCGGTGAGCACAAATATGCCGGCGCCGATCATGGCCCCGACTCCCACCATGGTGATATCGAATAGCCCCAAGTCACGGACCAGTTCAGTGCGCACCTGGGGTGATTCTCGCTCGCTCATGCGCCAGATTCCTTGCGCCGGGTTTGCAGGTGTGGCCTCATAAACAGCGAGCCTACCGTGAAGCGGAGAATTTTGCAACTCGAAAGCTACGACATCGGCTTTTTAGAGACAATACATGCCTCACTCCGGCTGCTGGTCGACCTCGCGCCGGATCTCGGCGATGATCTCTTGGGTGGAGGTGCCCGGTCCAAACAGGCCGCGCACCCCCAGCTTGCGCAGCTTAGGCTTGTCCTCCTCGGGGATGATCCCCCCGCCCAGCACGATGACATCATCCATCTGCTGCTCGCTGAGCAGCTCGATCAGCCGCGGAAACAAGCTCATGTGCGCCCCGGAGAGGATCGAGACGCCAATGATGTCTACGTCCTCTTGCAAGGCCGCCCGCACCACCTGCTCCGGCGTGTTGTGCAGGCCGGTATAGATCACTTCCATCCCGGCGTCGCGCAGCGCTCGCGCCACCACCTTGACCCCACGATCATGGCCGTCGAGGCCCAGCTTGGCCATCAGCACCCGGATTTTCTTCGCTTTGATCCTAGTCTGCGTCGCTTCCATCTTAATTTGCCTCTTTATTCGAGTTCAGATCATCGCCGGCTCATGGTAGCTCCCGTGGACCTCCCGAAACAGCTCCATGATCTCTCCGGCACTGGCATAGGCCTTGACCGCCTCCACGATATGGGGCATGGCGTTTTGGCCCGCTTGCAGCACGCGCCGCAGCTCGGCCAGCTTTGCCTTGACTTGGGCTTGGTCGCGCTCGCGCTTGACCCGCCTAGTGCGCCCCACTTGCCGTCGCTCGACCTGTGGGTCCACCCGCAGCGTATGGGGCCGCTGCTCCTCTTCCATCCGCTGCCGGTTGACCCCCACGATGGTCAGCTCGCCCGACTCGACCTGCTGTTGATGAGTATAGGCCGCTTGGGCGATCTCGCGCTGGAAGAAGCCCTCCTCGATGCCGCGCAGGACCCCCTTGAGCATACTGCCCTGACCCAGTTGATCTATCTGGTCGATATAGCGGAGCGCCTGCTCTTCGGTGCGCTCAGTCAAGCTCTCCACGAAGTAGCTGCCGCCCAGGGGATCGGCGCAATCGGCCACCCCAGACTCCTGGGCGATGATCTGCTGGGTGCGCAGGGCGATGCGCACCGCCTCCTCGGTAGGCAGCGCCAGCGCCTCATCGTAGGAGTTGGTGTGCAGCGATTGGGTGCCGCCCAGGACCGCCGCCAGCGCTTGCAGCGTCACGCGCACGATGTTGTTCAGCGGCTGCTGCTCGGTGAGCGAGACGCCGGCCGTCTGGGTATGAAAGCGCAATTTCCAAGAGCGTTCCTGACCGGCCCCATAGCGCTCGCGCATCGTGTGGGCCCAGATGCGCCGGGCCGCGCGGAACTTGGCGATCTCCTCAAAAAAAGAGTTATGCGAGTTGAAGAAGAAGGAAAGCTGCGGGGCCAATTGGTCCAAGTCCAACCCGCGCTCTAGGCCGGCCTCCAGGTAGGCCATGCCGTCGGCCAAGGTGAAGGCCAGCTCCTGCACCGCGGTGCTGCCCGCCTCGCGGATGTGATAGCCGGAGATGCTGATCAAGTTGAATTTAGGAGTCTCAGCGATGCCATACTCAAAGATATCGGCGATCAAATCAACCGAAGGCTCCGGGGGCACCACCCACTCTTTTTGGGCGATGAACTCTTTGAGCATGTCGTTTTGAATCGTCCCTCGCAACGCCTGGCGCGGCACGCCCTGAATATCGGCCATGGCGATGTACATGGCGTAGATCACCGCGGCGCTGGGATTGATGGTGAAGCTGGTGGAGACCTGATCCAGCGGGATGCCCTCGAAGAGAATCTCGAAGTCTCTGAGCGTGTCCACCGCCACGCCCTCCACGCCCACCTCACCGCTGGCCAGGGGGTGATCGGAGTCATAGCCCATCAGGGTGGGCATATCGAAGGCCGTCGAGAGGCCGGTCTCACCCTCTTGCAGCAAATATTTGAAGCGGCGATTGGTCTCTTCCGGGCCGCCGAAGCCGGCGAACTGGCGCATGGTCCAGAGCCGGCCCCGATACATGGTGGGGTAGATGCCCCGAATATAGGGATACTCACCCGGATTGCCCAGATCACGCTGATAATCTAGTCCGGCAATGTCTTCCGGGGTATAGAGTCGTGCGATCTCCTCGTCGGAGACGGTGATGAAGCGCGCTTGGCGCTCAGGATGATCGCCCAGGAAGGGCGCCAGCGTTTCCGCTTCCCAGCGTGCCCGCCCCTCAAGCTGTTCCGGTGCTGCGGCTTTGGCCATCTGCAGTTATCCCCCTTAGCGCTATTATTATAGTCGGTCAGGAGCAGCTTACCAACGGAATACTGGCCGGTTGGGCTAGCTGTCGGACGAGGCTGAGCTGAGCTGCGAGGTCGCCGGGGCCGACAGGGTCAGCCGTAAGGTGAGTATCTCGCGCGCGCTGGCCTTCTCCACCCTGACCTGCAGCCCGTCTATGGCCACCGATTGACCGGGCTCCGGTATGGCCTTGAGCTGCTCCAGCACTATTCCCCCGATGGTCACCGCCTCCTCACCGGCCAGCTCCAAGCCCAAACGCTCGTTAAGCAGACTGATCTCGGTGTCACCCAGCACCAGATATTCCTGGGGGCCGGTTTGGTGAATCGGCTCCTCCGGTTCATCGTACTCGTCCTGAATGTCACCTACGATCTCCTCGATGATGTCCTCCAAGGTGATGATCCCGGCCAGGCTGCCGTACTCGTCCACCACGACGGCCATGTGTCGCTTCAGGCGTTGCAGTTCGCGCAGCAGCTCGTTGATCGGCTTGATGGTGGGGGTGAAGTGCGCCGGCCGCAGCAGCGCGCGCAGGCCACCTACTATAGCTTGCTCATCGCAATGTTCTTCGTAGCGCAATAGATCCTTGGCTTGCAGCAGGCCGATAATATTGTCCGGATCGCCTTCGTAGACGGGATAGCGCGAATGACCCTCGCGGGCGATCACCTGGCGCACCTGGCGCAGCGGCGTCTCGATCTCGAAGGCGATGACCTCAGAGCGGGGGATCATCGCCTGGCGTGCCACCAGGTCGTCATAGGCGAAGATGCGCTTGATCATGCGGCCTTCCTCGTGATCGAACAGCCCATGCTCCTCGGCCAGCTCGATCAGCAGTTTGATCTGATCCTCGCTGACGTAGGCCGGTTCGCGCTCGCGGTACTTGCGAGGCAGGATATGAATGGTCAGGTCCGAGAGCCAGGCGTAGACGCGCACCAGCGGGGTGAACAACCAGGTCAGCCAGTAGATTTCGCGGATGAAATGGATGGTGAAGCGCTCCGCGTTGTCCTTGCCCACATTCTTGGGGATCAGCTCCCCGAAGAGCACGAAGTAGCCGGTCATGAAGATGGCCGAGCTGATCACCGTCTGGCCCTCGCTCAGGTAGGGGAAGAACTGAATCGTCAGCATGGTGGCCACCGAGCTGGCCACGAAGGCCGCGAAGTTCATGGCAATGGTAATCGCCATGATCATGTGGTTCGGGTCGTCGAGCAGGAGTTGGAAGGCCCGGCGCAGATGTTCCTGGTCTTGGCGTTCCTTGATGAGCACCTGCAGGCGCACCTTGCTCATCGAAGCGATGGCCATCTCCGCCGCATTGAGAAAGATAGAGACTAAAGTCAGCAGAAAAATTGTGCCAAATCCTAAAGCAGGGTCCATCTCAATAGACACCTCAAAACGAATTATACACGATCTGAGATAGATTTTGCAACGGCAGTCCGCTTTCGCTATTCTAACCTGTCCGGCGGGGCTTTAGGGGCCCGTTGCCAGAGATTAAGGGGTTGATCGCATTGGCCGGGTTAGATATGGCGGAGATCGAGCGTCTGATCGTCCTCTTCGAGCACTCATCGCTCGCGGAGATGACACTGGAGCGCGGTCAGATGCGCCTGACCCTCAAGCGCGGGCCGGGCGGTAGCGTCGCCTCCCAGCTTGACTCCGGCCCCGGCGAGGCGAGTAGCCCGGAGGCGCCCGCCGAAGAAGAGGCCCCCGACGCTTCTCCCCGGGGCTATGCGGTCAAATCTCCCATCGTCGGTACTTTCTATTGCCGACCCTCCCCGGAGATGGAGCCATACGTCCAGGTGGGTGACCGGATCTCTCCCGGGGATACGCTGTGCATCATCGAGGCCATGAAGGTCATGAACGAGGTCAAGGCCGATCGAGCCGGTACCGTGACCCAGATAGACTGTGAGGACAGTCAGCCGGTCGAATACGGACAACTGCTGATGGTCATCGCTCCGCTGGCTACCCCTGGCGATTCAGAATGAAGCATGTTTAAGAAAATCCTGATCGCCAATCGAGGCGAGATCGCGCTACGGGTCATCTCCGCCTGCCATCAGTTGGGCATCGCCACCGTGGCCGTCTTCTCCGAGGCCGATCGTCTGGCGCTGCACGTCCGGCTGGCCGACGAGGCCTATTGCATCGGTCCCCCTGAGGCGCAGGCCTCCTATCTCAACCTGCCGGCCATCATGAGCGCGGCCGAGATCTCCGGCGCAGAAGCGATCCATCCCGGCTATGGCTTCCTGGCCGAAGACCCCCACTTCGTCGAGGTCTGCGAGGAGAGTGGCATCTGCTTTATCGGTCCACCCCACGAGGTGATGAGCCGCGCCGGCGACAAGCTGGCAGCCAAGCTGGCACTCAAAGCCGAGGGTATCCCGGTGGTGCCCGGCGCCCAGGCCATCAGCACCGAGGAGCAATTGGGCGCGGCGGCCAAAGAGCTGGGCTACCCTCTCATCATCAAGGCGACGGCGGGCGGCGGCGGGCGCGGCATGAGGCTGATCAACGGTGCCGATGAGCTGCTGGACAACTTCCACGCCGCGCGTCGCGAGGCCGAGGTGGCCTTCGGCACGCCGGCGGTTTATCTGGAAAAATACCTGGACAAAGCCAAGCACATCGAGGTACAGATCTTGGCCGATCGCTTCGGCCACTGCGTTCACTGGGGCGAGCGGGAGTGCTCCATCCAGCGACGCTACCAAAAGCTGATCGAGGAGTCGCCGGCCCCCGGCCTCTCCGGCGAGCTGCGCCGGGCGCTCTGGGAGGCGGCCCGCCAGGCCGCCCAGGCGCTGGGGTATCAGAACGCGGGCACGGTAGAGTTTCTCGTCTCCGGTGAAGATTTCTATCTGATCGAGATCAACGCCCGTATTCAGGTGGAGCATCCGGTCTCGGAGATGCGCGTCGGCAAAGATCTCATTGTCGAGCAGATACGCCTGGCGAGCGGTGAGCGCTTGGGCTATGCTCAATCTCGCCTGCGATTGCGGGGCCACGCACTGGAGTGTCGCATCAACGCCGAAGACCCCACCCAAGGCTTCCTACCCTCGATGGGTCGGGTGCAGTTGGTCAGTTGGCCGGGAGGTCCGGGGGTACGAATAGACACTGCCCTCTATCAGGGAGCGGAGATCACACCCTATTACGACTCGCTGCTGGCCAAGCTGATCACCTGGGGGGGGACGCGCGAGACGACCCGGCAGCGTATGTTGGACGCCCTGGCGCGCTTCGAGCTGGCCGGGGTGCAGACGACCCGTGAGCTCTGCCGGGAGATCCTGGAGCACCCAGCCTTCATCAAGGGTGAGGCGACCACCCGCTTCCTCTCCGATCAGCTCCGCGCAGTGCAGGAAGGAAAGTAGGACATTGGGGCTTTGCCCTTTTCGACCCCCTTGGGCTACAATGCCAAGTGATGAGGCTCCAACGGATCAAGCTGGCAAATTTCCGGAATATCAGGCGCTTAGACTGGTCACCGGGGGCCGGCCTCAACGTCATTGTGGGGGCCAACGCCGCCGGCAAGACCAACCTCTGCGAGGCGCTCTATTACCCAGCTCACGGTCTGCTGCTCAAGGGGGAACGCCAGAGAGAACTGATCTGCTGGGACGAGCAACAGGCTTGGCTGGAACTGGAGTTGGGCAGCGACCTATTGCGCATCGAGCTCGATGCCCGCCGGCAGCGCCGACTGCTCAGCCTGAACGGCGAGCGCGGTCGGCAAAGCGAAGTCTGCCAAGTCTGGCAAGCGTTGCTCTTCAGCCCCGACGAGCTGCAGATACTGAAGGGCTCTCCCGGTGGCCGGCGGCGCTTTTTCGACCAGGCCATCGCCGACCTCGATCCAGAATATCGCCGACTGGGCTACGAATATGATCAATTCCTGCGCCGCAAGAATGCCCTTTTGAAAAAACCTCACTTCAACCGCGAGCTGCTCGAGGTGCTTAACGCTGGACTGGTTAAGCGGGGCGCGCGACTGCTGCAGGGGCGGTTGGCCTATCTACGGGCGCTGGGCGATGAGCTCTCCCGGCAGTACCGACAGTTGGTGCCGGGGTCGGCCAAACTAGAGCTGCGCTATCGCAGCGGCCTACACTTGGGCGCAGGTCCGGCGGAAGCACCGGAGCTGCGGGCCAGGCTGGAGGAGGCAATCCGTGAACTTCAGGCCCAAGAGATCGAACGGGGAATGGCCTTGGTCGGCCCGCATCGCGACGATTTCTCCTTTCGGTTGGAGGGGGCGGAGATGCGCCGCTTCAGCTCCCAAGGGGAGCAGAAGACGGCCCTGATCGCCCTGGTGCTGGCCCAACTGGAGCTGGTCCAGCAACGCTGGGGCGAGTATCCGGTCTTGATCTTGGATGATGTGCTCTCCGAGCTGGACAGCCGGCGGGCCGAGGCCTTGTTGGACAACCTGCCCTCCGGTTTGCAGATCTTTCTCACCGCCACCGAGCTGAACGAACGGCTGCGCGCCCAGGCGGGGCGGTTCGACCGGATGTCAGCCGGCCGGCTGTCTCCACTGTTACAAGAAGAGGTCCGAATATGATTAAACTGGAGATGATCAGAGATATATTCGTGCGCCACGGTCTGGGGAAAGAGTTTTCTGAGCAAGAGCCGCTGCTGCGCTGGTCCCAAGCCTGCGGTCAGCCGCTGGCCCGCCTGACCAGCCCGCTGCGCGTCAGTCAGGGCGTGCTCTACGTCGGAGTGGCCAATCACGTCATCGCCCAGGAGCTCAGCTTGATGAAGGAAGTTTATCTGCAGAAGCTGCGCGAGCTGCTGGCCGGCCCGCCGCTGAAAGACATTCGCTTCCGGGTGAGCCCTCAGCTCGCCCCGCCTGGCCGTGCTCTGCCCGACGATGAGCCGGCCATTCAGCTCAGCCTGCTCGATTTTGAAGAGCAGCAGCGGATTCTGGACGAACTGCATGATGCCTCGTTGCGGGAAGCCTTCGCGCGACTGCTGGACTCCTTGGCCCGGGCCGACCGAGCACGCCAACTGCGGGGCGGACGTCGCTGCTCAGGCTGCGGGGTGCACTTCGAGGGCCAAGGGTCGCTCTGCTTCAACTGCCAACTGGAGCGTGGCGCCTGAGATGAAGATCGGCTTCTTCTCCGACACCTATCGGCCCCAGATCAACGGGGTGAGCACCGTGCTCTTGACCCTAGAGCGGGTCTTCACCCGCATGGGTCATCAGGTCTATCTCTTCGTCCCGGCGTATGCCAGCCGCCGGGCCAGTTCAAGCGGCAACGTCTTTCGCTTTCCGGCACTGCCGGTGCTCTACCGCAAGGAGAGCCGCTTCGCTTTGCCCCGTTCACGGGAAGCCCGGCGTGTCTTCGGTCAGCTGGACGTCATCCACAGCCATACGCCCTTTTCATTAGGGCTTTTGGGCATCCGGGTGGCCCGTAAGTATGGCCTGCCCCATGTGCATACTTATCACACGCTCTTCACCGACTATCTGCACTACCTGCCGCGCCCGCTCCGGCTGACGCCGCGCATGGTCGAGCGGATCAGCGCGGCCTTTTGCAATCGCTGCGACGCGGTGACCACCCCCTCGCGCCCCATGCGCCAAACGCTGCTGAGCTATGGCATCGTCCGGCCGGTCTACGCCCTGCCCTTTGGCTTGGACATGAGCGACTTCAGCCGGCCGCTGAGATATGATCTGCGCTCCGAGTTGGAGCTAGCCCCTGACGAGCGGGTGCTGATCTGCGCCGGACGGTTGAGCCAGGAGAAGAACGTCTCATTTGTCCTGCGGGCTTTCGAACTGATGCTGGCGCGCGCGGCGAAGCTGCGCCTGGTGATCGCCGGAGACGGGCCGGCGCGCGCCCAATTGGAGAAGGAAGCTCGCGCGCTTAATCTCGCCGGGCGGACGGTCTTCACCGGCTATCTGGAGCGTAGCAAGTTAATAGACTATTATAAAGCAGCCGATCTCTTCGTTTACGGCTCCAAGACGGAGACGCAGGGCATCGTCTACTCTGAGGCCCTGGCCTCCGGCACTCCGGTGGTCGCCGTGGGGGAGATGGGGGTGCTGGACGTGGTCAAGGACGGCACCACTGGCCTGCTACTGCCCGAAGATGAGACGGCCTTCGCCGAGGCCGCTGTCGAGCTGCTGCACGATCCAGCACGCCTGCGGCGCATGGGCCAAGCGGCCCTCCGGAGCGCCCACGAGGAGAGTGCCGAGCGCTCCTGTGAGCAACTGCTGAAGATCTATCGGGAGCTGATCGAGGCCGCTACTTCCCTCCCAGCTTGATGCCCTTAAAGCTGGTGGCGATCGTCAGGTTGCCACCGGTAAAGCCGCTGCTGCTGAATTTTCCTTGTGCCTCGAGCTGAAGGCGATCTATCATCCCCTTCAGGCTAAGCTGCTCGCTCACCAAGCCGGAGGGATCAAATTGGGTAACGCTCTTAAAGTGAGCAGCTCCCGCAGCGCCGCTCAGGCTGAGTTCACTACCTGCCAGACCGGAAGGGTCAAAGTTGGTGGAGCTCTCGAACTGCAGCGAGCCCGCTTGTCCGGCCAGAGCGACCTGCTGCTCTGCAAAACCGGTCGCATCGAAGGTTGTGGTGCTGGAAACGTTTATGTCATTGACGGTGGTCGAGAGCGCAAAGCTGTCAGTGGAGAAGCCTGCGGCGGTATAGACGGTGGTGCGCGCGAAGTTGACCTGCCCCAGCTGGGCGCTCAGGGTGAGGCTATCGCTTGCCAAGCCCTTGGGGGTCAGGACGGTCGTGCGCGTGAGGGAGAGGTCGTCCAGCGCTGCCTGCACCGTGAAGACCTTCTTGGCGAAGCCGGCCGGCGTGAGGGTCAGGCTGCTGGAGAGCGAGGCGCCATCCTTGGTCTTGGCGCTGCCCTCCAAGGTAGCGCTGGCGAAGCCTGCCGGGGTGAAAGTCGCCGAAGCGCTGAGCTTAAATGGTTTAATCGTGTGGTTCACCGAGAGCGTTTCGGAGCTGAAGCCGCTGGGGCCGAAGGCAGTGAGGCTGAAGACCTTTGCCTGCTCGATCACCCGACTGGCAGAGAAGCTGCCCTGAGCGAATCCGCTGCCGGGGGTGAAGACCAGGGTGAGCGCCAGATCGGTCTGGGCCAGGGTAGTACTGGCCGTGGCCTTGAAGTTCGAGCCGGCGCTGGAGTAACCGGACGGCCCAAAGGCCAGACTGGCAGTGAGGTTGAGGTCGAGCGTCTGCGCCTGGCCGCCCAGGCCGACTCCGATCAGAATGACGAGCAGGAGAGATAACACACCTAGCAAGCTTTGTTTGCCCATGAACAGATCGCCTCCCTAAGCGTTGGGCTAATTGGCTTACTATAACGCTTTTTGCCCCTAATCGTCAAGTTCTGGGCATTACATTACGGAGGGTCAACAGGTTGACAAGTTAAGGGCCATGACCTGCCAACGTTTTAGTGCCATCCCCAGCCCCTGTTGGTGATCTCTGTCACCCCCAAGATGGGCGACCTGACGCCCGGCTACCGACCGGAGTCCGTCACCTCCAGCACCGAATCGTCGAGTAGAACCCCCAAGGGTCCTTAGCTCCGGCGTGCCGAGCCGGTAGGCTAAGCGTGTGACCGAGCGAGGTTCTTACTCCAACATGATGAACAGAAACTTTACCTTTGGGCGGATGTGGACGATGAACAGCAGACACGAGCGCAACGGCAACCAGATATCTGCGGCCCTGGGCATAATCTGCGCCCAAGGCAGTAAGCGCACCTATAGCAAAGGTGAGATCATCTATCAGCCGGGCGATCTGGACAGCGCGATCTATTACATCCGCAGCGGCAAGATCAAGCTGGCCTACCTCGACGAGAGCGGGCGCAAGCTCACCCTGTCCATCCTGGGGGAGAATGAGCTCTTCGGCGAGATGGCCCTCATCGGCGAACGCAAGCGCACCCTGCTGGCCCAAGCGCTCGAAGAGGTCTCGATCTACGAGATAGATGAGCGCCGGTTTCTAGACCTGGTGGAGCGCAAACCGGAGCTGGCCTTGGATATTATCGGCCTCTTCGGGCGACGCACCCGTGAGATCGAGCGCAAGCTGGAGGATCTGGTCTTCAAGGACATCTCCACCCGGCTCTCGCGCCAACTGCTCAAGCTGGTCAAGGAACACGGCCAGGAGACCAAGAATGGCACCCAGATAGATTTCAAGATCACCCACAAAGAGCTGGCCGATTTAATAGGCTCCGCCCGCGAGAATACCACCTCGGCGCTCAATCGCTTGGCCAAGGAGGGCATCTTGGACAAGCGGCGCTACCGCATCATCATCAAGGATGAAGAGAAGCTCAAGCAGCTAGGTGGCAACTTATAGTCTGGTCGGGTTGCAAGCGGATAGCCGGCTCGGTAAAAACAGCTTAGCCCTCAGGCCCGTTAGCCTACCGCTAACGCTGGTCTGGAGCCACAGGTGATCATGGCCAAATTAAACCTGCCGCGCGGCATGCACGACTATCCTCCGGAAGAGAAACTTCGCCGCGACACTCTTATCCGACTCTTGATCGAACGCTTCGAGGCCTACGGCTTCCCCCCACTGGAGACGCCCATCGTGGAGCGCTGGGAGGTCTTGAGCGCCAAATACTCCGGCGGCACCGAGATCCTCAAAGAAACTTTTCAACTGACCGACCAGGGCGGGCGGGCGCTGGGGCTGCGCTACGACCTGACCGTGCCCCTGGCCCGCTTCATCGGCAGCCATCCTACGATCAAACGCCCCTTCAAGCGCTACCAGATCGGCCCGGTCTTTCGCGATGGCCCCATCCGCAAGGGCCGCACGCGCCAGTTCATCCAGTGCGATGTGGACATCGTCGGCTCCAGCTCCATGCTGGCCGACGCCGAGTGCCTCAACCTGACGCTGGATATCTTCGAGCGCTTGGGCTTCCAGGTGATGGTCAAGCTCAATAATCGTAAAATTCTCTATGAAATTATTCGGCATTTCGAGCGTTCGGAAGAGATCAATGAAGCTGCACTGCCCGTCTCGGATGACGAGATTATTCTCACACTGGACAAACTGGAGAAGGTAGGCCAGGCGGGGGTCATTAAGGAGCTGGTGGACAAGGGACTGGAGCGCCCTCACGCCGAGGGGTTGCTGGGCATTCTGGAGCAACTCGCCGGAGAGAGCAACGCTGAGGTTTTGACTGAGATAATGCAATGCTTTGCTGCGCCCTCCGAGGGTGCCCGGGAGCTGGAAGCGCTGCTTCAGTCGGTTCACTCCGAGGAGCGAGTCCGGATCGTCCCCTCGCTGGCCCGCGGCCTCAGCTATTATACCGGGACGATCTTCGAGGTCTATAGTCTGGATCCGCCCTTCGATTCGGCCCTGGCCGGCGGCGGCCGCTACGACCGGCTGATCGGCGACCTGCTGGACACAAAACAGCCCTACCCTGCTGTAGGCATCTCCTTCGGCCTGGAGCCGATCATGGAGCTGCTGAAAGCAAGCGAGAAGGAAAGCGGGCAACCCCGCACTGTGACCGAGCTTTATGTAATTCCCATCGGGACGGTCAAGGAGAGCTTGGCGCTTACCCATCAACTCCGTTCGTCCGGGATCAAGACCGATCTGGATCTGATCGGACGCGGCGTCTCCGATAATCTACGCTACGCCAACACTTATCAGATTCCCTACGCGCTGCTCATCGGCCCCGACGAGCTGGCCCGCGGGCAGGTCAAGCTGCGCGACATGCGGACCGGCTCGGAAGAGTTGCTCGAGCTGCCAGAGGTCATCGCCCGGCTGCGCGGCGGGCTGCCTCCAGACGAGCCGCCACATCCGGCCAGTTGACCACGTTCCAGAAAGCCTCTATATAAGCCCCCCGATTGTTCTGATACTTGAGATAATAGGCGTGCTCCCAGACGTCGAGTACCAGCAGCGGCCGGGCGCCCTGGGCGGTCAGGTTCTGATGTTTTTCGGCTTGCAGGGTCAGCAACTGATCTGAGTTGGGCTCGTAGGCTAAGATGCCCCAGCCGGAGCCCTCCACCCCGCCGGCCGCAGCGCTGAACTGCGCCTTGAAATCAGCAAAACTCCCGAAATCATGGCTGATTTTCTCCGCCAATGATCCCTGGGGCTCGGCGCCCCCCTGCGGGCTCATGTTGGGCCAAAAGATCGAATGCAGCAGATGACCGCTAGCGTTGAAGGCCAGGTCGCGCAGCACCGCCTTGATCGCGGCATAATCCCCGCTCTGGCGCATCTTTTCCAGTTTCTCTAGAGCAGCGTTGGCCCCGTTGACATAGGCCTGATGGTGCTTATCGTGATGCAGACGCATCGTCTGCTCGTCTATATGCGGCTCCAAGGCTGCGTAGTCATAGGGCAGAGGTGGCAGTTCATATTTGACCATTGACGATCACTCCTTGGGTTGATTGGCTGAGATAATCTTAGGGCGAGCGGCGGAATTTTTCAACTGTAAGCTTCCGAATCTCGGCGAGGACTAAGCTGACCAAGCCCGCTGCAACTCCTCCAGCTCCCCCTCGCTGATCGCCCGACGGATCTGGACCATCAGCTTGGCCAGGGTGCGCAGATTATGGACGGTCGCCAGCCGCAGGGCCAGCAGCTCCTTGGCACCGAAGAGATGGTGCAGATAGGCTCGGCTGAAGTTTTGACAGGTATAGCAGTCGCAGTCTGGAGCGATCGGCCGGGCATCGCGGCGAAAGCACGCATTGGTGATGTTGATCCGATAGTTTGGCGGCCGGCAGACCAGCAAGTGTCCCATGCGCCCTAGGCGCGTGGGGATGACGCAATCGAAGGTATCAATGCCCCGTCGGACGATCTGAAAGATGTCGGGAATGGCACCGATGCCCAACAAGTGTCGAGGTTTTTCAGATGGCAGGAGCGGGACCGTCCAGTCGAGCACCTGGTGCATCTGGGCCTTCGATGAGCCGAGTGACCCGCCGATGGCGAAGCCGTCGAACTCATGCGCGGTGATGAAGCGGGCGCTCTCCCGGCGCAGATCTTCATAAGCCCCACCCTGGACGATGCCATAGAGCGCTTGAGTTTGCCGGGCCTGCGGCTCGGTCTCCTGGAAATGGCGCAGCGCCCGCTCGGCCCAGCGGTGGGTGCGCTCCAGTGCCCGGCGGGTATATTCGTAATCGTGCAGCGGCGAGGTGCACTCGTCGAGCGCCAGGATGATGTCCGCGCCGAGCGCCCGCTGCATCTCGATGACCCCTTCGGGGGTAAAGCGCTGCGGTGAGCCGTCCAGGTGCGAGCGAAAGCTGACGCCCTCCTCATCTATCTTCACCAGGGAATGGCCCGGCCGAGCCGCTTTGAGATGGCCGCCGCGCGGGTTTTCCTCAGGGAAGATCGAGGCGACCTTGCCTACACCCTGCTCCAACCCCGCGCCGAGGCTGAAGACCTGAAAGCCGCCGGAGTCGGTCATGATCGGCCCCGGCCAACCCATGAAGCGGTGCAGGCCGCCCAGCTCGGCGATCAACTCTTCGCCGGGTCGCAGGTGCAGATGATAGGTGTTGGCGATCAGGACTTGAATGCCCAGCCGGGCCAGCTCAGCGGGGGCGATTCCCTTGACGGTCGCTTGGGTGCCCACGGCGACGAAGGCCGGGGTTTCAATAACGCCATGCGGGGTCTTTAGCCGACCGCGCCGGGCGTTGCTGGCCGGGTCTTGCGCTATGATCTCAAAGTCAAGTGCGCTCATGTCAATAGTAGATCGTCAGCGTGCGGTGATAGGGCTTGGCACGGAACTCATCGCGCTGACCCAAATGCCAGAGCAACCGGTCGAGCTCAAAGGAGTGCAGACGGGTGTCCCGGCGCTCCATCTCGCGGCGGAGCAACTCGACCGCCCAGACGGTGTGGGCCCGTATCTCGATCTCCTCCGGACTGCCAGCGGGTAATTCGCGGCGGGCATCAACTCGCTCGGCCAACCGCTCGTCATAGCGCAAGATGCCCAGATGGCGCAGGACCTGGGGCAGCTTGTAGTCGGCGAAGGCGGTCAAAAGATCCACATCTGGCAGCGCGCCCTGGCCCTCTGCGCCGGAGGCCTCATGGAGATCGGCGGCTAGGATCTGGGCCCGCTTGTAGAAATAAACTGGCTGGCCTCGATAAGTAGCCCGATCGCGGAACGAAGGGAAGTGCGATGTCAAGAGGCGAACCAACTCAACGGCCGAGCCGCTGGCGGCTTGGAAGAGCCTGGCGGCCTGCCCCTGGAACTTTTCGTGCAGCACCTGTCCCAACTCGCGCAGGATCTGCGCCCGTTCATCTAGGAGCGGGATTTCGCCTGTTCCTCCCAAAATGCTTCGGAGCTGATCAGGAGTAATCTTGATGAGCTGTTGGAGGTCTTCGAGCGAACTGTGCTGCTCGAAGGCGCGCTTGAGGGCGGCGGCCAGAGCCCAGTATCCGGAGATTTTTTCGCCCTGATAGTCAATGGCCCAGCGCGGCTCCGGCCAGAAGCAGAAGTTGAGCGCGTCGAGCAACAAGAGATAGTGAGCCAAGCGCTCCGGCTCTCCTGAAAAGTGATAGCGCCCTTCCCAGCGGGGAACTTTCGAAAGAGCGAGCTCAGGGGCGAAGCGGGCCAAGGCCTCCTGATCGAGCGAGACATGGCGGCTCTGGGCGACGACTTGTCGGCACGAATCGAGAACTATCTGCATAGTAATGAGCCTTTAAGGGCAACAATCTACTGGGGAGCTTAGCCTATGGAGCGTGCTGGGGCAAGGTGGGCTGGGGATAATCCAGATAATCGCCGGGAAATGAATTTCCCGGCTACGAGATGTCAGGGAAACCCTCTCGCGAGGGTTCACGGCCTGGAACCCCGTCAGGGGTTTTGTGCCTCACCGTAGCCGGAGATTTTAATCCCCGGTGTTAATTGGTTTTGCGTCGACGACGCAACGTGTTGCTCTATGGCCAAATGGGTGAGAAAGACCTCAATTTCTGGGGAGCCCATCTGGAGGGGATGCCGCCTGTTGTGGAACAGAGTATAGCGTTTTATCCAAGAGACGTAAGCCTCTTCGGTGCGGATGGAATAGTGCTTGATCCGGATGGCTTCACGGACCCGGTCGAGAAGCTTCTTAGGGCGTTTTTCCATCGTGCCTCTATCCACCATTGATTTTCAGACTGAATTGATGTATTATAAAAGTTATATCGAGTTAGGTCAAGGATGATAGGCGGAACGCTTGTCCGCCTATTACGACCAAGAGAGGGCTTAGACGGAATGATGTCCGTATAACATGCAGAACGGTCATTTAGGTGGAAAGGTTTCCGTCTAAGGTAGCAGAAGGGGGATTAGGCGGAAGAATGTCCGTCTAGTAATAGTTCGAGCAACAAAATAGCCACTAAGGACCGTGAAGCGAAGGAGGAGTATCGCCATGGCCGAGATACAGAAGCAGTTCGAGGAATTCAATGAGGCGATTCGCCTCAAGCAATATGAGGACAACGCAACGCTTCGCGAGAAGCGAGATGTCGTCCTGAAGAAACTCAAACAGCGGCTGAAGGTGCTCTTCGAGGAGAAGGATGAATCCCCTCCGAAATACACGACTTTCGACCAGGGCAGCTATAAGCTGGGGACTGGCGTCAAACCGCTCACGGGTGACTTCGATATTGATGTGGGGCTGCTTTTCGAGGTGGATCGAGAAGATCACCCCGACCCGGTTGTAGTGAAACAATGGGTGTTCGATGCGTTGGACGGACACACCAAGAAAGTCGAGCTTCGCCGTCCGTGTGTCACGGTCTTCTACCAGAGCGGTGAGGAACCTCTCTATCATGTGGATCTAGCAGTCTACTCGGCGGCAGATTCCAATAGCGACAACAAGACCTGCCTGGGGAAAGGGAAGCAGGCATCCCTCCCTGAGAACTGTATCTGGGAGGAGGCCGATCCAGACGGTCTGATCACTGTGCTCAGCGGCAAGTATTCAGGAGACGATTGGGAACAGTTCCGTCGTTGTCTCAGGTATCTGAAACGCTGGAAGGACCTCAAGTTCCCAGCCGACGGCAACGCCGCTCCTGTGGGAATCGGGCTGACGATCGCCGCATACAACTGGTTCTACCCCAAACACAAGGTAGTGGATGCTTACGCAGGCCAGACGAGTGCCGACGACCTGGGGGCACTGTTGGATTTCGTTGATGCGATGTACCGGAATTTCCGGTCCGTGTTCCGTGATGGCGAAAGGATCGATAGGCTTGAGGCGAAACTGCCCGTCGCTCCCTACAACGACGTTTTCGAGAAGATGTCCGACAAGTACATGGCCCAGTTCAAGGAGAAGCTCCAGAAACTGGCCGTGGCGCTGGATGAGGCATCAAAGGAAGCCGATCCTGTCGAAGCCTGCAGGAAACTCCAGAAGTTCTTCGGCGAAGACTTCCCCGTGCCGGAGAAGGACGATACGGGAGAAGAGCGCGGACCGGCCATCATCACGGGAAGCCAATCTGCCTGAGCCATCAGTCCATGGAAGACAGATCGATGCACAAACTCCTCCTGTCGGCAGCAGAAAGCCACGGTCTTGTCGGTGCGTCGGTGTCTTCCGATGACGAGCTGGCAGCGCTGCCACAGCACCACGGTGTGCCTGTTGTAGGCGTCAGGGGGGAGATCACGATTGCGGGGAAACCGGTGTCGCTGTCTCTGGCGCTCCGCGTTTCCGCGCCATGTTGCTTGCCCCTCATCTTCATGCAGCCTTGGGACGCGTTCGGCGTCATACCCCACATCGACACCGATGGGTACGTGTGTTACGCGCAGAACGAAGGTCTGATCCTTGACCCGAACCGTTTCGAACAGGTGGTATCGACATCCCTCAACGAAGCCATCGCTCAGATTGCCGCAGGGGCAAACGGGGAAAACTCGCGTGATTTCATCGACGAATTCCTGCCCTACTGGAACCGCCAAAAGGGGATACTGAGTGCCCACTGCTTCGTGGAGCCAAGCGATGCCCCCAAGATCGTGCAAGCCTTCGTTGAGGGCAACACGTATCAGCACGTCTGCGACCGGGAAGCCGACCTTCGGGACTACCTCTCTGGATCCGATGCGAAGCACTTCACACAGCGCAACGCCCTCTACGTCCCTTTGCCGGAGGGGACGGTAATCATCCCCCCTCATCCGGAGGCTGGCTGGTCACCAGCAGAAGCAACCACCGTCTTAATTCAACACCTAAACGATCGAACGGCGAAGGAGATTGCGAAGCTCTGCCGCAAGCTGACCAAACGTGAAGAGCTGGTTGTTGTGCACTTGCCGCGCGCAGCCGGAAATGGAGGATCTCTATTCGGGTTGAAATACGAAGGCGTCCACAAGCTTCATCCCTTGGCCGGTGGGCCTGCTCCAAGCAGTGTCTCACCGGTGAAGCTGTTGAGATATGACCGGTCACTCCTCCTGCCGCGAGGAGGGGCCGATGCCGAACTGCACGACAAACGCGTGCTTGTGGTTGGTTGCGGGTCGGTCGGCGGCTTCCTCGCTGTTGAACTGGCGCGGTCGGGGATTGGACATCTGAGTCTTGTCGATCACGACACCTTGGACGGTGACAACGTGTTCAGGCACGTTCTGGGCAGGAAGCACCTGAATGAGAAGGGAAACAAAGCAGAACTTCTGACCACGCACATATCAGAGAACATTCCCTACATGAATGTCACCCCAGTACCATCCCGCATAGAGCAGGCAATCAACGGCGGGA
>CAJXGD010000002.1 GCA_913053845.1 uncultured bacterium
AGGGGAGATGAAGCCCATTCCTATCAAGCGGCATCAGATCTTTCGGGGGTGAAAGCTGGGTGTCCTACTTCCCTTCTGTAGGTGCGCCATTGGCTCGCCCCTTGGTCACCGATTGTCCTATGCTGAGCCGGTGATAGACCATGCAAACTATTCAAGATATAGTCCGGCGTTTCGGTATCTCTGAGAAATCGGTTAGGCGCCGTTTGGTCAGTCTTGGCTCTATGATCTCCCCGCACCTGGCCACCGGTCGGCAAAACGCGACTCTCTTTACTGATTCCGCCGTTGCTATCTTTGATAGGCTGCTGCAGCTGGAACGCCAGGACAGCTTTAGTCCAAGCGCTGCCGTCAAGAAGCTGGAAAGCGAGCTAGAGAACGGCGGAGCGATGGTGGCCAACCACCGGGGAAACACTGACCAAGCGACGCCGGACTCTTCGACCGAGCTCGTTCAGGTGCTCACCCGGCAAGTGAGGGACCTCCAAACTGAGCGCGATCGGCTCTTATCTATCATTGGAAGCTAGAAGTCAAACTTGACGCAAACCAAGAAGTACGGCTTAGGGTACGTGCTGCACGGTTTAAAGGGATTGCGCTACTCAGTCCGCTTGCACCTTTTTGGATTGTTGCTGGATTATTGCTTATTCTAGTTACGGGTCCACTTATTACACTCGGGAAAAATGCAATCAAAGCCCTCAAGCCATTAATAACAGCGCTATTTGGAAATCCATGAATTATCCTAATCTACGAAAGAAGAAAATTTCGGTAATTATACCGGCCTGTAATGAAGAGTATCGGTTACCAACAGCCTTGAAATTTCTACAAGTTATCAGACGTGTAGAATACCCTAATCTTGAGATTATCGTGAGCATCAACGGTTCTCACAATCCTAAGGCTCTCAAGCTGATAGCTCAACAAAACGGGGCAAAAGCAATTCACAGCGCAAAAGGGCCGAGCGCGGCGCGGAATGCTGGAGCATTGGCATCGTCTGGAGAAATCCTAATTTTTATGGATGCGGATGTATTACTCAAACCGGGTGTTATTTCTCGAATTGCCGGCTTAGTCAAAGAAAATACCGTCGGTACCTGCACTGCGTATCCCGATATTATCAATGTAAAGACCTTATTGCTGGTCTGGGGTAAGAATTTTGTGCGTTCCAGTGGACTCCTAAAAGGGATGAGTGAGCTCGTTTTTTGCCATAGATCACTATTTATAGAAAAAAAGATAGGTTTCGATCCTCAGATGAAACTAGGAGAAATACATGATTTTTTCTCTCGGGCAATCAAGGGGGCTCAAGCTAAATATATCTACATACATACACCTATGAGCGAGTGCTGGAAATTCTCGGTCAATCGCTATGAGCGCAATGGCTATATAAAGACTTTGATGTTTTGGGTGCGCTGGTGGTTTTTTACCCAGTTGTTAAAAAGAGATTCAAAACCTTTTGAACAAGAATACTGGATCACCGTTGAGCCAGATTAAAAACCCACCGCTGACCCGCTGGCAGGCGCTAAATCTCGCCATCCAAATAGCCCTTGTTTGATAAAGGGACCAGGTGTATCTTCAAGCGCTTGGGCTTGCCATTCTGGGTAGGTGAGTTAGCTGATTATATATTTCCTTTATATTCCTTCAAAATCTTAAAAGAGGTGGCTGGAGTAATAATCTTGACCCCTTGGTGGCCACCTAAGTCCAGTAGATGGTTATCTCCCGAAACATAGTCGGCTTTAGCCTCCAGTTCTGCGCTGATGACCCAATCATCAATTAGGGTCTTCTGCAATGACCGGCACGGGCCGGCGGGCCGAAGTCTGGATCGCCGCTTGGGAAAGCGGTGTAGATGATCGCCAAGTCGCGGCGGTTCGCTACCTCACTTCTCCCTGGTAACGATCTCTTGGCGCGCCAGCTCTCGAGAGTTGACCGATCCCTCTTGAGGTTCTATAATAGTTCCATAATGGAACCATACGAGGGAGGGATCTCCGTGGCTGTGAATCTATCCATCAAGAACGTGCCGCAGGAGCTAGCCGCACAGCTCCGAGAGCGGGCTAAGTGCCACCATCGCTCGTTGCAGGGAGAGTTGTTGGCCATCCTGGAAGAGTGCGTTGTTCCCCAGCGGCTTACCATCGAGGAGGCCTACCGGCAGGTGCGGGAGTTGGGCCTCCGGACCGGGGGCGAGGGCGTCCGGATGGTTCGAGAGGACCGGGATGCCCGCTAGAGTGGTGGATGCCTCGCTCCTGGGCGCCCTGCTCTTCGGGGAACCCCGGGCGGAGGAGGCCTTCTCTCTCCTGCAAGGAGCCGACCTCTACGCTCCGACGCTCTTGGATTATGAGCTGACCAGCATCGCCCGCAAGAAGGTGTTGCGATACCCCGAGCAGCGCGCAGAGCTGTGCAAGGCTCTGAGAGTAGGGTTAGCTTTTAATCTCCAGCGGGTGGAGGTGGATCACGAGGCTGTCCTCCGGCTCGCTCTAGAGACGGGCCTGACCAGCTACGATGCCAGCTACCTCTCTCTGGCGCGTTCCCTGGGGGTGTCGCTTTGCACCTTCGATGAGCAGTTGCGGGCAGCCCTTTAAGATCGAATGACTCCTTGCCAGATACCATCGTGGTCGATGAGACTCGCGTCAAACTGAGTAGGAGGCCTCGCTGGATCTGGGCTGCCATTGACCCGGCCACTCGCCGCATCCTCTACTTGCGCGTCAGCCGAGATCGGACCTCGATCACTACCATGAAGGTCGAGGTGGGTTGCTCTGCGCAGCCGGGCCATCTATTATCAGGCGCGTCAGCAAGTTGACAGATAGATAGGTTGGCAGGTCAAAGGCTTTTAACCTGCTCAAGATAACCAATATTGGGAGGAGCGATGATGACCAGTCAGATCAAAGATCCCCAGCTCGCACCCCAGGGAGAGCAGAAGATCGCCTGGGTCCGGCAGCACATGGGCCTGCTCAACGCCATTCGCGCCCGCTTCGAGAGTGAAAAGCCCTTTGAGGGGGTGCGCGTGGGCCTCAGCATCCATCTGGAGGCCAAGACGGCCTATTTGGCCCAGGTGCTGAGCAGCGGAGGCGCCCAGGTGGCGATCACCGGATCCAATACCCTTTCTTTTCAGGATGACGTCGCCGCCGCACTGGCCGCCTCGGGCGAGATCAGCGTATTCGGCCGACACGGCGCCACGCCGGAAGAGTATCAGCACGATCTAGCTGCAGTCTTGGCGAGCAAACCGCAAGTTATCCTGGATGACGGCGGCGATCTGACCCAGTTGCTGCATAATGAGCGGCCTGAACTGGCCGATCACCTCTGGGGCAGCACCGAGGAGACCACCACCGGGGTGCGACGCCTGCAGGCCTCGGCCGCCGCCGGCCTGCTGGCCTTTCCCGCCTTCGCGGTCAACGACGCCCAGATGAAACACCTGTTCGACAATCGCTATGGCACCGGACAGTCAACTTGGGACGCCATCATGCGCACCACCAACTTGGTCATCGCCGGCAAGACGGTGGTGGTGGGCGGCTACGGTTGGTGCGGGCGAGGGGTGGCGATGCGGGCTCATGGCCTGGGCGCCAAGGTGATCGTCACCGAGGTGGATCCGGTGCGGGCCATCGAGGCGCTGATGGACGGCTATCGGGTGATGACCATGCGGGAAGCCGCCCCGCAGGGCGATATCTTCGTCAGCACTACCGGCTGTCGCGACGTGATCGGCGCTGAGGCCCTGGCAAAGATGAAGGACGGCGCACTGTTGGCCAATGCTGGCCACTTCGACGTCGAGATCAATATCGGTGACCTGCGAGCGCTGGCCGACGAGCACCATGAGATCAGGCGCAACATCGAGGCCTTCCAGCTCAAAGATGGGCGGAGGCTCTATCTGTTAGCCCAAGGGCGCTTGGTCAACCTGGCCGCCGGCGACGGTCATCCGGTGGAGATCATGGATCTCTCCTTTGCCATCCAAGCGCTGACGTTGGAGTATATCACCAAGCACTATCGGGAGCTCCAGCCGGGCCTCTATCCGGTGCCGCCCGAGATCGACCGCCAGGTGGCCGAGATGAAGCTGCAAACGCTGGGGTTGGCCATAGACCGGCTCAGCCCGGAGCAGCAAACCTATCTGGCTAACCAGGCCTGAGCGTGGATATAGGAGAGTTATGGCTACCAAGACCATGCCCCAAGATCAAGCCGCAGCAAAAAACCGGCCACGTGGGCCCCAGAAGTGCGAGATTCACCTGCAAGTCAATGGTCGGACCGAAAAAATCTGGGTTGAGCCGCGGCGCACGCTGCTGGATGCCCTGCGCCTGGACCTGGGCCTCACCGGCACCAAAAAAGTTTGCGATGAAGGCCAGTGCGGCGCCTGCACGGTGATTTTGGACGAGCAGCCGGTCTATGCTTGCCTGACGCTGGCCATCGAGTGCGAGGGCCGCCCGATTGAGACGATCGAAGGGCTGGCTCAGGACGGCCGGTTGCACCCGATTCAAGAGGCATTTATCGCTCAGGATGCCCTGCAATGCGGCTTCTGCACTCCGGGACAGATCATGTCTTTGAAAGCTTTTTTAGCCAAAAATCCTCGGCCCTCACTGGCCGAGATTAAGAGGGCTGTCTCAGGCAATCTCTGCCGCTGCGGAGCCTATCTGCGCATCGCCCAGGCGGGCCTGGAGGCCGCGCGCCGCCTGGCCGCGGAGCATAAGCCATGAAGCGGGTAATCAAGACCCAGACCGAGTTTGAGGGCCGGATCTACGAGGAGCATGTGGTAATCGAGGGCCAAGGGCTGGAGGCCTGGCCTCAAGACGCCTCACTGAAGATCGTGGGCCAGCCCCAGCCGCGCATTGATGGCGCCGCGCGGGTTACCGGGCAGGCTCACTATACCTATGATATTCGCCTGCCGGGTATGCTCTATGGGGCGATCCTGCGGAGCCCTCATGCCCACGCCCGACTGCTCGCAATAAATACCGAGCGGGCCAGAGCGCTGCCGGGCGTGCAGTTGATACTCACCCACGAGAATATACCGGAGATCCCTTGGGGCAACGGCCAGACGCGCCTACTGGACACTACGCTGTGCTACGCCGGCGACGAAGTGGCCTGCGTCGTCGCCCGCGATCCCGATATCGCCCGCGATGCCCTGGAGCTGATCGAGGTCGAATATCAGCAATTGCCCTGGGTGCTCGATCCGCTAGCGGCTTTGGAGCCCGGCGAGCCGCAGGTTTATCAGCGGGGAGATCTCGAGGCCGGCTTTAAGGCAGCCGATATCGTCCTGGAGCGGAGCTTTCGCACCCAGACTGCCCTGCACAACTGTCTGGAGACCCACGGCAGCGTGGCCTATTGGGAGGGTGACCAACTGACCGTTTGGGACTCCACCCAGCATATCTTCGGGGTGCGCCAAGGTCTGGCCGCCGCGCTGGGGTTGTCACTGAACAAAGTTCGCGTGATCAAAAAATACATGGGCGGGGGCTTCGGCAGCAAGAATCGCCTGGGAAAGTACACCGTCTTGGCCGCGCTGGCGGCCCGGCGGCTGGGTCGGCCGGTGCAGCTCATGCTCAGTCGCAAAGAGGAGAATTTGGCCGCCGGCAACCGTCATGCGACCGTGCAACGGCTCAAGCTGGGCGCTAAACGGGACGGCAGCTTGACCGCCATCAGCCTCAAAGCCTGGGCGGCGGTGGGGGCTTATGGCTTCGCCATGGCGGTGGGTGGTCCGGTGCGCCAGCTCTACCGCTGCGCCAACCTGCGCACCGAGGAGTACGGGGTGCGCACCAACACGGGCCCTAACTCGGCCTTTCGCGCTCCCGGCTATGTCGAAGGGGCCTTCGCTCTCGAATCGGCGCTGGACGAGTTGGCCCATGAATTAAATATAGACCCGCTTGAACTGCGCCTCAAAAACTATACTGAGCGCGATCAGATTATGGACAAACCCTATTCCAGCAAGGGGCTAGGCCAGGCTTACCGACGCGGAGCCGAGCTGATCGGCTGGCGCAAGCGAGGCCATACGCCCGCTGGAGCTAAGCTGCGACGCGGATTCGGGATGGCTAGCCAGATCTGGGGCGGAGGAGGCGGGCCGCCGGCCCATGCGCTCTGCAAGCTCAACCCCGATGGCACGGCCCTGGTGATCAGCGGCACCCAAGATCTGGGGACCGGCACCAAGACCGTTCTGGCCCAGATCGCCGCTGAAGAGCTGGGTTTTCCCCTGGAGGCCATCAGCGTGGAGATCGGCGACACGCGCGGCCCTTACGCGCCGCTCAGCGCCGGCAGCATGACCGTCTCTTCGGTGGGGCCGGCGGTGCGGATGGCAGCGCACGATGCCCGGCAGCAGCTCTTGGAAGTTGCCGCCCAACTCCTGGAGACGCGCCCCGCTGAATTAAGCATTGCGGAGGGCTATCTGATCGCTCCGGGTGGCCGGCGGGTGGCCCTCAAGGAGCTGCTGGCCGACAAGTTGGGCCAATTCATCATCATCGGCCGCGGGGCGCGCGGACCTAACCCGGAGGACCGACGGGTCAATACCTTTGGCGCGCAGTTCGCCGAGGTCGAGGTTGATCTGGACACCGGCGCGGTGCGGGTGCTCAGGCTGGTGGCCGTGCATGAGTCGGGCCGGGTGATCAACCCGCTGACCATCGGCAGCCAGATCGAGGGTGGGATCATCCAGGGGCTAGGCTTCGCGCTGCTGGAGGGCCGGGTGGTTGACCGCAATCGCGGGATCGTGCTGAACGCCAATCTGGAAGATTATAAAATCCCCACCATGCTGGATGTCCCCCCGATCAACCATGAAATGATCGATCTGGCAGATACTTACGCCAATAATTTGGGAGCCAAAGGCATCGGGGAGCCGGCGATCATCCCCACCGCGGCGGCCATCGCCAACGCGGTCTACGATGCCATCGGAGTGCGCCTCACCGAGCTGCCGCTCAGGCGAGCCGCGATCCTCCAATTGTAGGGGCAAATCACCGCTCAGAGCGGCAGGGTTAGGCTGGCTAAATCACGAGGATAGTAGGTCAGGATCTCCAGGCCCTCCTCGGTGATCAGCACCGTGTCGGAGTGGCGAAAGCCGCCCAGCTCGGGAGCGTAGAGGCCGGGCTCCACGGTGAAGACCATGCCGGGCACAAGCTCGGTCGAGTCGCCCAAATCCAAGAACGGTCCCTCATGGTAGCGCAGGCCGATGGCGTGGCCGGTATGATGCTTCCAATAAGGCATCAGTTGGTGTTTTTCGTAATAGGCCCTGACCGCTCGGTCAACCTCGGCGCAGGTCGCGCCGGGTACCATGGCGGCAAAGGCCGTATCTTGCAGGGCCAGCATCTGCCCGAAGAGCCGAACTTGCTCCTGGTTGGGCGGGCCGATGATCATGGTGCGTTCCAGCTCGGAGTTGTACCCCCAGACCGGTGCCGAAGCTCCGCTCACCAGCAGGTCGCCGGCCTGAAAGCTAATGTTGTTGGCCAAAGCATGGGGGATAGCAGCGCCCCGACCGATCTGCCCCCGATAGCCGGCGCCGGCCCCGCGCTGAAAGGCGCTCTGGGCTTGATAGATGGGGCCAATGGCGTCCAGCATGGTCAAGGTGGCCTCCATGCTGGCCCGCCAGCTCACCTCGGTCTCACTGGCTCCCACGCGCGTATAGCGCTGCAGCAGCGTGTGGGCCAGATGGCCCCACTTGACGCTCTCGCGGATCAAAGCCAGCTCGGCGGGGCTCTTGACGCTCATCTGCACCTCGACGAAGGCCCTGATCGGCCACGGCCGCCCTCCGGTCAGCTCGCTCAAGCTGGGACCGCGATAGCCCAGGATCCAGGGGTAGCCGTCGGAGTCCATCCCGAACGCGCCGCCGATGCCCAGCTCGGCCAAGCTCTGCTTCAAGAGCTCCATAGGATGCGGGTCGGCCGGATATTCTGCGTAATGCACTACCCGGTCGAGCCTGGGGTTGGCCTGGGCGTGCTCCAGCTCCAATCTGGGCACGAAGAGAACTTTCTCCCCTTGGGAGCTCAGCGCCAGGGCGATGGGTCGCTCGGTAGGTATAAACGCAAAGCCAGTATAGTAGAGTATATAATAACTATCGAAGATCACGGCACCGGAGAGCTTTTCGGCCTGAAGATGCTCCAGCAGTGCTGCGACGCGGGCCTGGTACTCAGCCTGCGAGATGCTTATCGCCGTGTGCATATTCTCTCCCTTCAGATTAACCGATTGTAGCCTGCGCCACTAGGCCGGGCCAAGTCAGGCGATCTTGCGGCCGGCTTTGACAGGGCGGCGGTGCAGCGGCTATGATCCCCTCGAAGGGGTAGCGGGGCCTTAGGTCAGTCCTTACTGCTCCCAATTGGAGGAGGACTCTGGGCATGAGCATCTTGATCGACCAACAAACGCAGGTTTTGGTTCAGGGTATCACCGGCAGTGAGGGCTCATTTCACACCCAACGCATGATCGAATACGGCACCCAGGTGGTCGCCGGGGTCACGCCGGGCAAGGGTGGCAGCAGTGCCAATGGCGTCCCAGTCTACAATACAGTCTCCGAGGCGGCGCAAAAGCACCGCCTGGACGCGACAACCATCTTCGTCCCGGCGCGCTTCGCCGCCGATGCCATCTTAGAGGCGGCCGAGGCGGGCATCGGGCTGATAGTCTGCATCACCGAGCATATACCCCTACATGACATGCTCAAAGCCTATCCGATCGTCAAGAGCCGGGGGGCCATGCTGATCGGCCCCAACTGCCCCGGCCTGCTCTCGGCGGGCCAGGCCAAGATGGGCATTATCCCCGGCCAGATCTTCCGACCCGGCCGGGTCGGGCTGGTCTCGCGCAGCGGCACGCTCACCTATGAAGTGGTGGATCAGCTCAGTCGCGCCGGTCTGGGAGAGACGACCGCGGTAGGCATCGGCGGCGACCCGATCATCGGCAGCTCGTTCATAGACATACTGCCCCACTTTGAAGCCGATCCCCAGACACAGGCGATCGTGCTGGTGGGCGAGATCGGCGGCAACGACGAAGAGGCGGCGGCCGAGTTCATCTCCTCCGAGCTGCATAAGCCCGTAGTAGCTTATATTGCCGGCTTCTCCGCCCCGCCGGGCAAGCGCATGGGCCATGCCGGGGCGATCATCACCGGTTCGGCGGGCACTGCCGAGGCCAAGGCCAAGGCACTGGAAGCCAAGGGCATCCCGGTCGCCCGCACCCCCAGGCAACTGGCCCAGCTCAGCGGGGAGGCGCTCAGGCGCAGCGAGGGCTGAAGCGATGAACGCCCGCCTGCTCAGGCTCGATGATGAAGCGACGCCGGCCCAAGCGGCTCAGGTGGTTCAAGCGGGTGGCCTGATCATCTTCCCCACCGATACGGTCTGGGGGTTGGGAGCCGACGCGACCAACAAAGAGGCCGTTGAGCAGCTCCGGCGGCTCAAAGGGCGCTCCGCCCGGCAACCACTGACGCTGCACTTGGCGAATGTTGAGCTGATCCAGCAGTATTGCAGGCGGCTGACCCGTCAGCAGCGTCGCTGGATCGAGCGCTTACTGCCGGGGCCTTACACGCTCATTCTGCCGGCCGCTGCTGGGGCACCCCAGGCAGCGGTCAACTCGGCCGGAGGGGTGGGATTGCGCGTCCCGGACAGCGGCAGCTTTCGGCGTCTGGCCAGTGCCTTGGCCTGTCCCTTGGTAGCCAGCAGCGTCAACCGCTCCGGGCAGCCGCCGCTCACCCGGCTGGCCGAGATCATCGGCCTGTTTGGCGCTGAAGTAGAGCTTATCTTGACCAGCGACGAGCCGATGTCCGGACAGAGCTCAACGGTGATAGAGCTGACCGGCAGCTCTCCCCAGGCCCTGCGGGGCAGGTTGCCTCAGGCGCTGCGGACCGACTGGAGAGCGATATAGAGGAGATCAGGAGCGCACGGCTTCAACACTGTTGCTGAACAACTCGGCAATTCATCAAGTTGTCCCCCTCCGCTCATCTGTCTATACTAGGCGCGACCCAGGATGACACCCAAAAGAATCCTAATCTTTGGCTCCGGTTCCGGCTCGAACTTTGAGGCCCTGGTCGGCCATCTGCGCCGGCTCCAGTTGCCGATCGAATTCCCCTTGCTCTGCTGCGACAATCCCCAGGCGCAGATCATAAACCGGGCCCGGCGGCTGGGCGTGCCGGCCCGCGTGCTGGATTTCAAAGCCATCGGCGATCGGGAGCGCTATAACCGGCAGCTGCTAGGCTTGCTCAAACAGGCCGAGCCCTGGGACCTGCTGGTCTTGGCCGGCTATATACGCATCTTGCCTCCGGAGATTGTCGCGCGCTATCGCCAGAAAATTTTGAATATTCATCCGGCGCTCCTGCCGGCCTTCCCAGGCACACACGCGATCGAGCGGGCTCTCCAGGCAGGCGTCAAAGTCACTGGCGTGACCGTCCATTGGGTGGATGAGGGCGTGGATACCGGGCCGATCATCGCTCAAGAGCCGGTGCCAATCGCCGAGCAGGATACGGCCGAGACCTTGGCAGAGAAGGTCCATGCCGCCGAACACAGGCTCTATCCCCGGATCATTCAGCAACTGCTCTTCGGCTCGCCCGGCCCGGAGCGCCGGCGCGCGCTCCTCTCGGTGAGCGATAAGCGCGGTCTGGCCCAGTTCGCCCAGGGGCTGGCCCGGCTGGGTTGGGAGCTGGTCTCTACCGGTGGCACCAGGCAGGCCTTGGAGCAGGCCGGCCTGTCGGTAACCCCGGTCTCCGCCGTGACCGGTTGCCCTGAACTGCTGGGCGGGCAGGTTAAGACGCTTCATCCGGCGGTCTTCGGCGGCATCCTCACCCGGCGGGACCGGCCCGACGATCAGGCCGAGCTGGCCAGACAAGCCATCGCACCCTTTGACCTGGTCTGCGTCAATTTCTATCCCTTCGCCCAGGCGGCCCAGCAGCCTGAGGTTAGCGATGAAGCATTACTGGAGCAGATAGACATCGGCGGCCCCTCGTTGGTGCGTGCTGCGGCCAAGAATTTTCACGATGTCCTGGTGCTCACCCGCCCGGAGGATTATCCCCTCGTGTTGGAGGCATTGCAGAGTAGTGGAGGTGTACGGCCGTATGCCCCTACCACATTGCGCCAGGGGCTGGCGCTGCGTGCTTTCGCTCAGGTCGCTGAGCTCGATATTTTGATCCATAACACCCTGCAAGAGCGCTTCAATCCCGATGGTGTAGCGGAACGGCACGACCCGCCCCTGCTTTTTTCGGCCTATCGCCGGGTACAGCAGCTGCGCTACGGCGAGAACCCGCATCAGCGAGCCTGGCTCTATCGCGGCGCCTGGCAGCCCGGCCTCTCGGCCCAGATCGAAACCCTCTGGGGCAAAGAGCTTTCTTATAATAACTGGGTGGATCTGGAAGGTGCAATCGGGCTGCTGGACGAGCTGGAGCCCCCGGCAGCGGTGATCGTCAAGCACTCCAACCCCTGCGGAGCGGCGCGGGGGAGCAGCCTGTTGCAGGCTTATCAGCGGGCGCTCGCCGGCGACCCCATCTCGGCCTTCGGCGGCATAGTGGCCCTCTCTGGCCCGGTGGACGCCGAACTGGCTTCAGTGCTCAATGAGCACTTTTTGGAGATCATCATCGCGCCGGATTTTTCGCCAGAAGCGCTTGAGCTACTGCGGCGCAAGAAGAACCGCCGACTGCTGCGCCGCCGGCCCGCCGCGCTGCCGGCCGAGCGCTGGCATGATCTGGGCGGTGACCTGCTGCTGCAGGAGGCCGACCGCCGTCGCCTCGGCGCCGAGGAGCTGAAAATCTTGGACAATGCCAGGCTGCCTCAAGAGCAAATCCGCGATCTGCTCTTCGCTTTTGCCGTCTGTAAGCATGTCAAGTCCAACGCCATTGTGATAGCTCAAGCGGAGCAGACGCTAGGCATCGGTGCGGGCCAGATGAACCGGGTCCAAGCGGTCCGGCTGGCGCTCGCGGCTGCCGCCGAGCGGGCCCAGGGAGCCGTTCTGGCTTCCGATGGCTTCTTTCCCTTTGCCGATTCGATCGGGCTGGCGGCAGAGCACGGCATCAAGGCCATCATCCAGCCGGGAGGCTCGGTGCGCGATGAGGAAGTCTTCGCTGCCGCCAGAGCGCAGCGCATGGCGATGGTGCTCTCTGGTGTGCGGCATTTTCGCCACTAAGCTACAGTTGCAAGGGAGCTAAGATGCGCGTTGCCTTCCAGGGAGAGGTGGGAGCTTACAGCCATGAGGCCATCTTGAGGCACTATGGTCCCGCCGCCCAGCCGCTGCCCTGCCGCAGCTTCGCCGCCGTCTTTGAGCAGATCAGCGCCGGCCAGGCCGATCGGGGGCTGGTGCCCATCGAGAATTCGCTCACCGGGAGCATCTACCCCGTCTACGATCTCCTGGCTCAGCAGCCGCTGGCCATCGTCGGCGAGGTCACGCTGCCCATCGAGCACGCCCTGTTGGGCTTGCCGGGCAGCACCCTGGCGCAGATCCGCCGGGTCTACTCTCATCCGCAGGCATTGGGACAGTGTCAGCGTTTTTTGCGAGAACTGCCACTCGAGGCCCTGGCCCACTACGACACCGCCGGCGCGGCCCGCTGGGTGGCTCAAGTGGGCGATCCGGCCAACGCGGCGATCGCCGGGCGTTTGGCCGCCGAGCGTTACGGGCTGGAGATATTGGCCTCCGGCATCGCAACTTCGCCGCGCAACACCACCCGCTTCTTCCTGCTGGCCAGCCGGCCGGAGCAGCGGAGCGGTGGTCCCGGCCCGTTTAAGACCTCGCTGCTGATCGAGACTGCCGACCGGCCGGGGGCGCTCTATCACGCGCTGGGCTGCTTTGTCCGGCAAGGGGTCAACCTCACCAAACTGGAATCGCGCCCGCTGGGCACCCAGAACTGGCGCTATCGCTTCTATCTGGACCTGGAGGGCCATGCCGACGATCCGCCGGTAGCTCAGGCCCTGGAGGAGCTGCGGGCCGAAGTCCTCTCGCTGCGCCTGCTGGGCTCTTACCCGCGCGCAGCCGACTCAGGCAGCGGACACCAGTGCTAGTCCGGTTGGCCCGCCCGCCCTATAATGGTCTTCGGAAAGTGGGGGGAGCCTGAAGTGCCCCTCGAGCGATATCACCGATATCAATAGTATCCGTAATTATATTAGGGAGGGATAAACAGCCATGAATATTAGTAAGAGTCAACTGGCCCGTCCTCCGGCGCTGCCCTTCACCTTGGCCTGTGGGCTGCTGGCCGGCCTGCTCTGGGGCAGTTTGGCCTTGGCCGCACCGGCAGTGCTGGCCCAGCAGGGCAGTTTTTCGGCCGCCATCCAACCCCTGGAAGCGCCGGGCTCCGCGGTAAACTTCTATAATTATGCCAACTTCCAGGCCCATACCGGTCTGGAGCAGGCAGATCATAGTCTGCTCTTTTTCTATCGCGACAGCCTGAGCGGTCAACTGGCCCTGGTGATAATTCACAGCAGCCAAGACGGCGATCCGGGCGGGGCCCGCTTCAGCATCTCCGGCCTGCCGCCCGGCAGCAACTTGGCCCTCAAGGACGACCGCAATGATTCCTACCGCTTCACGCCGCCTCAGGCCGAGCTGCTCTGGTTCTGGGACGCGGCTCACTCCGATGGTGCGGTGATAAATAACTTGGGCAAGCGATTTAATCTGACCATCCAACCGGTTTTCAAGCAGGGCATCAGCGAATGGGACCTGCTCAGCGCCCGGCCCGATGGCTCGATGCGCACCATCCCCTTGCCCAATCTGGATCAACCGCTGACGCTGAGCACCACCGGTCAACAGATGCCACTGGCCTCCTTTACCTTCTCGCCCAGCTCACCCCAGCCCTTCATGCCGGTGCACTTCGATGCCTCCGGCTCTCAGGCCTTTAGCGGTTCGCGCATCGTGCGCTACCAATGGGACTTCAACGGTGACGGCATCTACGAAGAGAGCAGCGATAAGCCCCAGATCTCGCATAGCTTCGCTACCGGCGGCAGCCGGCGGGTCACGCTGCAGGTCACAGATAGCAGCGGCCTGCAAGGCCAGAGCTCCCGCACGCTGGAGGTCAGCAGTCTGCGGACCACTGCGACGCGCCGCATCTCTACTCCGGCCGCGGTGCCCGGCTCGACCTTCCGGGTGACGATCGAGCTGACTGTGCTAGCTCCCTCCAACGGGCTGGGTCTGGAAGAGCAGTGGCCTCCCGGCTGGAAGATCGTCGCCGTGCGCAGCGATGGGGCGGCCTTCAAAGAACGCTTGCGCCAATGGGTATTTCCCAGCTTCCTGCCCGCCGGCACCAGCAAGGAGATCATCTATGACGTAGAGGTGCCCCCGGCCGACCAGCTGCAACTGCGCACCCTCCCGGCGGTGGCCACCGTCTCCGGCAGCCTGACCAGCGTGGCTCCGCGTTACCGGGTGCCGGTGATGGGGGAGTCCCAAGTCGAGATCAGCTCCTGTCTGGCGGCCTCGGTGGCCGCGGCCCACCTGCGGCTGAGCGATGGCCAGGTGGACCTGCGCCTGGACAAGCTGATCTCCGCCGAGCAGCTCAAGCGGGTCATCGGGCTATGGCAGAACAACGAGCAACTGCCGCTTAGCTGCGCCGGTGCGCTCAGTCTCAACCCGCTGGTCGAGGTGGTCAGGCGGCAACTGCAAGCCATTCCGGTCGATCGGCCGCTGCCGCTGCCCGCCGCGGACCAGACCAGCCCAGTCCAAGTCAAGCGGGTGATCTTGACCCCGCTGCCCTTCCACCAGCTCTATCCGCTGGTCGAGGGCGGGCGCACCTTCCGCGTAGAGCTGGACGTCAAGGCCGATCGGGATGTCTATGGCCTGGGCTTGCGCGAGGAGCTGCCCGCAGGCTGGCAACTGCAACTGGTGGCCGCACCGGGGGCAGCCTTCAAGCCCTCGCAGGACGAATGGCTCTTCCCCGAGGTCATCGCTGCCGGCCAATTCCGTACTCTGGTCTATCAGGTGACCGTGCCGGCCGACCAACCGGTGGGCAGCTCGCTGCTGCGGGGCATCGCCACCCTCGCCCCTCAAGGGGTGGTGCTCAACCCCATCGGTGGGGACAATCAGGTTGAGCTGGTCACCTGTCTCTCCGTGCCGGTGGCCATCTCGCACTTGAACACCAAGACGGGCCAGATTGACCTGACGCTGGACAACACCATCCAGATGGACCAGGTGCAGGCGGCGATGAACTTCTGGTTCGATGACGCCCAGGTGCCGGGCACCTGCGGCACTCAGCTCGATCTGCCCACCTTGCAGCACCTGATTGACCTGGCCGTCTCCGGGGAGCCGATTGACCAACAAAAGAGCCCCTGATTAGCGGGATATGCCGGGCATAGCCACCGAGGGCCTAGCACAGCGCTACGGCGATCGGGTGATCTTCCAGGAGGTCTCCGTGCAACTGGGTGGGGGCGATCGGGTGGCGCTGGTGGGGGCCAATGGCTGCGGCAAGTCCTCTTTGCTGCGCCTCTTGGTCGGTCTCGATCGCCCCTGGCAGGGTCAAGTGCGCCAGATTGGTCGGCTGCGCCTGGGCTATCTGCCCCAAGAGCCCAAGCTGCGCAGCCGACTGAGCCTATTTGACGAGATGGCCTCGGTCTTCAGCGAGCTGGAGCGGCAACAGGCCGAGTTGCAGCAGCTAGAGCGCGAGATGGCCCGGCAGTCTCTCACGCCCGACCCGGAGCTATTGGAGCGTTACGCCCAGTTGCAGACACACTTTGAGCTCTCCGGGGGATATAAGCGCGAGCAGCGCATCGGACAGGTGTTAACCGGCCTGGGCTTCTCGCCGCGCGAGCAACAGCAGCCGGTGGAGCGCTTGAGCGGGGGACAGTGGGCCCGCGCGGCGCTGGCCCGTCTGTTGCTCTCCGAGCCTGACCTCTTGCTGCTGGATGAGCCGACCAATCATTTGGACATCGCGGCGCGTGAGTGGCTGGAAGGCTACCTGGAGAGCCGCCCGGGGGGCTACCTGATCGTCTCGCACGACCGCTATACGCTCGACCGCTTGGCGCAGCGCATCTGGGCCCTGGAGGGAGGCCGGCTGCGGCAGTATAAGGGCAACTATCACAGCTACGTCCGGCAGCGCTCGTTAGAGCTAGAGCGCCAATGGAAGCTCTATGAAGAGCAGCAGGCCTTCATCGCCAAGACGCAGGATTTTATTCGGCGCAATCTGGGTAATAAAAAAACCTCCAAGCAGGCCCACGCGCGCGAGAAGGTCTTGGCGAAGTTGGAGCGGCTCGAGTCGCCGGAGCAGGCGCGCCGGATGCACTTGA
This sequence comes from uncultured bacterium, assembly GCA_913053845.1. Taxonomy (GTDB): domain Bacteria; phylum Bipolaricaulota; class Bipolaricaulia; order RBG-16-55-9; family DRJF01; genus DRJF01. Next base: position 16,089 of record CAJXGD010000002.1, read on the forward strand.
CCCTGCCCATCAGCCGCAGCAGCGGCGAGGAGGTGCTGCGGGCGCGCGAGCTGGTGATGGGCTATGGCGACAAGGAGCTGTTTCGCTGTCCGGTCGAGCTGGAGCTGCGCCGGGGCGAGCGGGTGGCACTCATCGGCCCCAACGGCGCGGGCAAGACGACCCTGTTAAACGTCCTGCTGGGCCGGCTGCCACCCTTGAGTGGCCAGGTGATCCTGGGCCATCAGGTGGAACCCTGCTACTACCGCCAAAGCCAATGGGAGGAGGCGGCGCGTGACCAGACCGTTCTGGAGACACTGCTAGCCGAGCGGGAGCAGCCGATCAGCGCCGCGCGGGCCTATTTGGGCCGGTTTCTATTTTCTGGCGATGCGGTCTACCAGCGCTTGAGACAGCTCTCCGGCGGCGAGCTCAGCCGGCTGGCCTTGGCGCGTTTGGCCCAGTTGGCCGGTAATCTCCTCCTGCTGGATGAGCCGACCAATCATCTGGACATCGAGTCACGCGAGATCTTGCAGGAGGCCTTGTCCGGCTATCCCGGCACCATCCTGCTCGTCTCCCATGATCGCTATCTGGTGACCGATCTGGCCACCCAAATTTGGGAGATTCGCTCAGGGCGGCTGCGGGTTTATCAGGGCAATTATGAGTTCTACCGCCGCAAGCGCAGCGAGCAGGCCGGTGAGCGGCGGGCTGCGCCGCAGCGCACCGCAAAAGGCGGCTCGCGGGCTGAGGCGCGCGGTCAGGCACGGCGACGGCAGCGGGCCCGGGCGCGACTGCAAGCGCGGGAGCAGAAGCTGACCCAGGTCATTGGCGAGCTAGAGGAGAGCATCGCCAAGCTAGAAGAAGCTCTGGCTCAGGCCAGCCAGGACGGTGACCGGGAGCGTCTGAGCAGGCTCGATCAAGCCTATCAGGCTAAGCGCCAAGAATTAGCGCAGGCTTACGCCGAGTGGGGCCGCGTGGCCGAAGAATTGAACGCCTAGCAAGAGCTGTTTTTCTACGTTATACCTGGTATACACTCTTCCATGAAACCCCCGACAGGCCCGCGTGTAGGTGTGCTGCATCACCTTCACTGATGCGAAAGAAGGGGGATCAAGATGTTAAATAATTATACCGGCAAAGTATTCAAAGGTCTTCTGATGTTGGCCGTACCTCTGGCAGCCCTGCTGGCGCTGAGCGCCGTGGAGCTGGGAGGCGCGCGCAGCGGCCTCTCGGCGGACGCCGCCCCGCAGAGCGCTTGTGCCAGCGGCATCCAAGTGATAGACAGTTTCGCCCTCCCCCGGCTCGATCCTGGCCAAGGCCAGGTGATAGGCTTGGCCGTGGCCCTGCAGGGTGGCGGGACAATCGAAGCGGTCACGCCCACGCCCAAGCGGATCATCCCCGGCCAGGGCAACCTACGGACCTATCTCTATAATAGACTGCGCGGCGTCAGCGCGGTGCAGGTTACCAGTTGCGCTGCTAGCGCCAGCCTACCTGAGGTGCAAAACGCCTACTGGTTGATCGAGCAGGACGGCGAGCGGGTCGCCCAACAAGTGGCCTTGAGCCAGGTGCGCCGCGAGGTGCGCCAGGGCAACGTGCTCACCTTGCGTCCCAAGCAGACCACCCGCTACGCGGTGCCCTGCGATCTGAGCGATCCTTCCGGCACCGTGCTGGTCATCCCCGGCATGGTGGTCACTACCCAGAGCCAGCTCTGCCTCAGCAGCCGCACCGAGTTGACTCGGCTGCAACGCGAGCTGGAGCGGACCAGCCAGGAGCTCAACTCGCCCTGGGGTCTGCTCTTCAACCGCGAGGGGCTCACCCGGCGTATCGCCCGCTTGAACGGTGAGGTCACTGCGCTCTATCAGCTCTCACCTTACAGCGGCACCGTGGCCGGAGTGCAGCGCGATCGGAGTGACGCCCGGCGCTTCTGGGTAGAGATCAACGTGGAAGAGGTACTTAGCATCCCGTAGGCAGCGCCGGCCTAGCCCAAGCGTTGCCTGAGTGAGGGGACGGGGACCAGCCCGTCCCCTCGCCGCTTTTCCCCCCGGTAGGCTTGAGCATGAGCGTCCGGCCAAGTATGATCTGTTCACCTGATCAATTAAGGAGGAGTTTCCGATGGCGGTCACTGCCTATGTGCTCATCCGTTGCGAGGGCGGAATGCCGGAAGAGGTGGTGCGCAGGCTGCGCCAGAAAGGGCATGTCAAGCGGGCTAGCACCGTTTTTGGCGACTACGATGCCATCGCCCGGGTGGAGATTGACGAGCTGCCCTCAAGTTTTTCGGTGCTGACCCTGGAGCGGGTGATATTCGACGAGGTGCAGAGGATCAAAGGGGTGCTCAGCACCAACACCCATATCGTTACCTCATCAGATTAAACGTCCGTAGGGGCGAAGCATTCGCCTTAGATTTTTATCCGCGAATGCTTCGCCCTGACTAGAAGTAGAAGTAGGCTCCCAGGCCGGCGGTGACGCCGGCCACCCCACGGAAGTAGGCTCCCAGCTCGGCGTTGAGCGCCAGGCTGGGCGTCAGCCGGATTTGGATGCCGGTGGCCGCCTGGAAGGGCACCACCAACCCGCCGTTAAAACCGAAGAAGCTCACCCCGGCGCCGGCATAGAGGTCCACCAGCGGCGTGCGCAGGTACTTGACGAAGGCGCGCAGGGTGAAGCTGGGCGCCCGGTCCACCACGAAGAAGTCCACCTCAATGCCCAGCAGATCGCTGAGCCAAATCCGAGCGGAGAGCCCCGAAGCCGGGAAGGTGTTGGGCGGACTGGTCGGCGCGGTGAAGACCAGTCCAACCCCCAGATTACGGCCGGCCGAGGCCGCTGCGCCTGGCGCCGCTTGTGCCGCCCCTATGCCGGCCAGGCCGCCTAAGAGGGCCAGCGCCAGCAGGATGGCCATTATCGCTTGTCTTGCTCTCATCAGTATGCACTCCTTTCCTCGTCTAGCTGCTGGCTCAGCTTATCCGGCCCGCCGGGCGGGCGGAAGCACCATCGCCCTTAGAGATGGCCCATTCGGTCAGCTATGGGAGTGATGCTTGTCACATTGCGACCCAGCGTCCCTTGCGCCCTTGGTCGGCGGCGTGCTATCGTGAGCCGCATCCGGCAGAGGGCGAGAGGAGGAATCATCGGACCGGTCAAGGCTATGTTGGGGGCGGTGGTCGCTTTGGCACTGCTAGGGGCGCTGGTGGTAGGAGCGCAGCGCGCCGCTTGGGAAGCCGGGACGCGCCACTTGGAGCTGGCCATTGACCTGAGCGATGCCCAGCAACTGGCACTCGAGGCCAACGAGCCCCTGGAAAGCTTCTTAGCTGCTCTATGGGCGCGCGGGGCCCGCGCCTTGGTCACTGTAGGGACATATCGCGAAGCGCCCCTACTTGGCGCGCTTGACTTGGCGAAGCTGGCCGAGCTGCGGCAGGCCGGCTGGGCGCTCATCTGGAAGCTGCAACCGCCCGATGGTCGCAACCAGGCTGATTTTATGAGTTATCTAGCTCAACTGGCCCGGCTGGCCCCCCAGGCCTATCTGCCCCTGAGCTGGGGGTCTTTTTCTCCGGCCGAGGTGGAGGCGCTGCGCCGCACACTGGAGCGAACGAATGCCGCTTTGGTCCTGCTGGAGTTTCATGACCAAGCTCCGGCGCGGGCGCTCTACCGGCAGGGCTTCACCCGTTTTGTGCGCGCCCATACGATCAGCACGGCCGAGCAGCAGCGATTGGGAGCCCAGGCCAGCTTGGCCCGCTGGCAACGAGCAGTCCGCGAGCGGCGCATTCGGCTGCTCTATCTGCACCTGCCTGCAGAGCCTCTTACCGCCATATTGGCCCAGCTCGCGGCGCTGAGGCGACAACTGCTGAGCGACGGTTTTCCATTGGGAAGCTTTTCGCCTGACGCTCCGCCGCAGGTGGCCTGGCCGCTGGTGGCTCTGCTGCTGGCCGGAGCCGGCGCCCTGCTGCTGCTCACGCTGGATGGGCTGCGCAGCCTGCCCCAACCGGCCCTGATCGGTGGCGGGCTAGGCCTGCTGGGGCTGGGTCTGCTGGGCCTATCTCAGCAAGCTCTGCTGACCCGTCAGGCCGGGGCGTTCATCGCCGCGTTCAGCGCTCCGCTGGTGAGTTTCATCGCCCTGGACCGACTACTCATCGGGCGTACCGCGGGCGGGCGGGCCGGCCTGCTCTGGGTGGGAGGGCTGGCGCTGGGCGCGCTGCTGGGCGGCCTGCTCTGCGCCGCCCTCCTCAGTGCGCTGCCCTTCTATCAGGAGCTCTATCTCTTTCGCGGGGTCAAGCTGGCCCTGATCGGCCCCATGGTGCTCAGCTTGATCTACTACGGGCTGCGCCGCGGTAGGAGCGTAGGACCATACACTTCCAGGCTGCGAGGGCTCTGGCAGCGTCCGGTCCGCTGGGGCGACTTGATCCTGCTCACCGGCGTTGGCCTGGCGCTGGTCGTCGTCATACTGCGCAGCGGCAATGGCTCTTTCCTGCCGGCCTCCGGTTTGGAACAACGGACGCGCGCCCTGCTGGAGTCGCTCTTTTACGCCCGACCGCGCTTCAAGGAGTTCTTGATCGGCTACCCGGCGCTCTTCCTCTGGGCCGCCTGGGGCGAGCCGCGCTGGGGGTTGGCCGCTTGGCCGCTGCTGGCGCTGGGCCTGCTGGCCCCGGTATCGCTGGTCAATACTTATGAGCATCTGCACGCGCCGCTGCTGCTCTCACTGGCACGCTCCGGGATCGGCCTGGGCTTGGGGCTGGTCCTGGGTTGGACGCTGTGGCGCGTTGTGCTCCATCTGGAGGCAAGATGGCCCTTGAGAGAGTAGTCATTTCCGGTTACTACGGCTGCGGCAACCTGGGCGATGAGGCCATCTTGACCGCCCTGCTAGCCCGGCTGCGCGCCCGCTGGCCCAGGCTGGAGCCGCTGGTGCTCTCCGGCGCGCCCCAGGAGACGACCCGCCTGCACGGCGTGCGAGCCATCAATCGCCGCAGCCTGCCGGCGATCGTGCGCGAATTGCGCGCAGCTCAGCTATTGATCTCCGGAGGCGGAGGATTGCTGCAGGATCGCACCAGCCGGCGCTCGCCGCTCTACTATCTGGGCATAATCGCTTTGGCCCAGTGGCTGGACCGGCCGGTCTTCTTTATCGGCCAAGGGGTGGGGCCGCTGCGCCGGCGCTGGTTGCGAACTCTGGCCCAGCGACGGCTCAGGCGGGTGGCCTACGCCTTGGTGCGCGACGAGGCCAGCTTGCGGCTCTTGCGAAGCTGGGGTTTGCCGCAGGAGCGGCTGGCCCAGGCCGGCGACCTGGCGCTGCTCTGGCCGAGCGCGAGGGCAGGAGAAACGTTGTCGCCTCTAGTGGAAGCGCCGGGCGAAAAACCGTATGCCATCGCGGCGCTAAAGGGGCCGCTGGCTGAGCGCCAGGCCGAGCTGATCGCTCCGGAGCTGGACCGGTTGGCCGCCGAGCAGGGGCTACAGATTATCCTGCTGGCTCTGGCAGCGCGAGAGGATTGCCCGGCCACTGCCCTGGTCGCAGGCCAGATGCAACAGCCTAGCTTGCAGTTGGCCCCGCAACCCGGTGAGCTGGCTGAGACGCTGGAGCTGATTCGGGGAGCGCGTTGCTTGCTGGGAATGCGCCTGCACTCTTTGATTTTCGCCCTCTTGGCCGGGACACCATTTGCCGCGCTCAGCGAGGATCCCAAGCTGGAGCGCTTCCTGGCTCAGGTCGAGCGGGCCTCCGGCTTGCAGTTGCCCTGCCGCTCGCCCGGCCAACTGCGTCGTCCGGGGAATCGGCTAGCGGGCAGCTTGGCCCGACTGGCCTGCGAGCGCGGCGAGATCTCTGCGGCGCTGCAGCGCGGGGCGGCTAAGCTGGCCGCCCGGACCGAAGCGGCCTTGGAGCGTTGCTTTGAGCGCATGAGCTAGCCAGGAGTCTCAACGAGCCCGTTGCAAAGCCGGGGGTGATTCCCTATGCTCATCTGGCCATGAGCGAAGTTGCCAACGCCAAAACGCTGCGGGACCTGGAGTTCGAGCGGCTGCGGCAATTGGTCGCCGGCTACGCAGCCTCGCCGCTGGGACGGTCCGCCCTGGTGCGGTTGATGCCCTCGGCAGAACCGACGCGGGTGCGCGCCGAGCTGCAAGCCGTCCAGGAGATGGGGCAGGCTCTCCAGGAGACGGCGCTGTCGCTGGGTGAGCTGGAAGATCTGGAGCCGGTGCTGCTCCGCGCCCAAAACCACTTGACGCTGGAGGCCGACGATTTTTTGCAGACGCTGCGGACGCTTCGGGGCGCCCAGCACTGCCGGGTGGAGCTGGCGGAGTTGCAAGGAGATCATCCGGCCTTGCGCGCCCTGGCCCATCAGATTCAGCCCTTCACCGAGCTGGAGGGTGCCATCGCTCGCACCTTCAACGAAGAAGGCGAGATGCTCCCTACCGCCTCGCCGCTGCTGCGCCGGCTCAAAAAGCGCAGGCGGCTGCTCGAAGAGCGTGCCGTAAAGAAGCTGCGCGCCCTGCTCAGCTCGCCCCAGTACGCCACCCTGATCCAGGAACCGCTGATCACCCGCCGCTCCAACCGGCTGGTCATCCCGATCAAGAGTGCCCTGAAGGGCGGGGTCGAATGTGTGGTGCATGACAGCTCCGACTCCGGCCAGACCCTCTATGTGGAGCCCACCTCGGTCATCGCCGAGAACAACGAGATTCGCGAGCTGGATTCCCAGATTCGCGATGAGCAGTTGCGCATCTTGCAGGAGCTCACCGGGCGGCTCAAGGGCGAGTCGCGCCGGATGCGCGAGACGCTGCGCGCGCTGGCCCGGCTGGATTCGCTCTACGGGCGCGCCCGCTATGCCCTGGCCCACCAGGCTCATATCCCACAGCTCAACGAGCAAGGTCACCTCAAGCTGGTAAGCGCCCGCCACCCTCTGCTCGACCCCGGCCGAGTGGTGCCGATAGATTTCGCGCTGGGAGACGAGCACCAGGGCGCGCTGATCACCGGGCCGAACACCGGGGGCAAGACTGTCTCGCTCAAGACGGTGGGCTTGCTCACGCTGATGACCCAGGCCGGCATACCCATCCCGGCCGAGCCGGGCAGCGAGATAGCTTGCTTCGAACTGCTCCGCTCCGACATCGGGGATGAGCAGTCGTTGGAGCAGAATCTGAGCACCTTCTCGGCCCATCTGCGCAATTTGGCCGGCATACTGGCCGAGGTGGGTCCGCGCGCGCTGGTGCTGATAGACGAGCTGGGCGCGGGGACCGATCCGCAGGAGGGTACAGCACTGGGGATCGCCGTGCTGCGGGCACTGCTGCGCTCCGGGGCCCGGCTGATGGTGACCACCCACTTCGGCGCGCTGAAGCATTACGCCTACCGGCACGCCGAGCTGAAGACCTATTCGGTGGACTTCGACGTGCGCACGCTCTCGCCGACCTATCGGCTGCTCCCGGGAGTGGGTGCATCCAACGCCTTCATCATCGCCGAGCGGCTGGGACTTTCGGCGCAGATCATCGCCGACGCCAGGCATTTCATCGCCGAGGGGGCAATCCGGGCGGAGGAGATCATCGGCCAACTTCAGGAGGAGCACCGAGCGCTGGCCGAGGAGCGCACCCGGCTGCGTCGCAGTCAAACGCGCAGCGAGCAGGCCCAGCGCAGCTACGAAGAGCGCCAGCAGCAACTGGAGCGTGAGCAAGGCAAAGCGCTAGGCCAGGAGCTGCGCCGCCTGAGCCAGCAAGTGAAAAAAGCCCGGCGAGAGCTGGAGACACTGCTGCATCGCGCGCGGCGCGCCAGCGATGCCCAGGAGCTGCAAGCCGAGCTACGCAGGCTGCAAGAGATTTCCGGAGAGCTGGCTGCCGGTCAGGACCGGCTGGAGCAGGAAGCTGCCGACCGGGCGCTGCCGGCCGGAGAGCTGCGACCGGGCGAGCGGGTCTGGCTGGTCCCCTTAAACGAAGTGGCCTTGGTGCGGCGAGCTCTGGACAAGGAGCGGGTGCTGGTAGATATTGGCGGGCGGCGCATCCAGGTCAAGCGGAGCGAGCTGCGCGCTGCTCCGCCCGATGCGCCCCGGCGCAAGCCGAGCGGCTGGTCAGGCAAGTTGATCATAGCCCAGCGGCCGGCCCCGCCGCTGGAGCTGCAACTGCACGGACTGTCGGTGAATGAGGCGCTGCCGCTGGTCGAAAGCTATCTCGATCGGCTGCTGCTGGCCGACCGCGGCCAGGGGGTGATCGTGCATGGCAAGGGCACCGGCACCTTGCGCCGCGCGGTGCGCCATCTGTTGGCTGAGCATCCGTGCGTCAAGAGCTTCTCCGCGGCACCGCTCGATCAAGGGGGCGAGGGGGTCACCCTGGTCGAGCTTGACTAGGTCGGGCAAGAGAGAAATCTTCCTCCCTTGGTCGGGGGGGTCAACTGGCGTGATCATCCAGGGATTGCCCCTGCGAGAAATACGGGTGCGTCGGAAAACGCACCGGGGATTAAAATCCCCGGCTACGGTGAGGCACAAAACCCCTAACGGGGTTCTAGGCCGTGAACCCTCGTGAGAGGGTAGCCGGGGAATACGTTTGCCGGCGGGGACTTGACTCCGGGGTTCAATGGGCTACAATAGCGACAGAACAAACATCCAAGGGCAGTTGGATTCGCGTCGAAGGTTCCACGGTAGTTTTGTGTTGTTCCCTGGTAGCCGCGCTCTGGGCAGTCGCAGGCAACCCTTACCTTGAGGCAGGGGGGAGTTCCCCTAAGGTGGAAGGAGAAACAAGATGCCGTCTTCAACCTTGCAGGAGCTGGAATGGGCCATTCAAGCATTACCTTGGTCAGAGCAACTGAGGCTGCTGGAATACCTGGCCGGCCAGGTACGCAAAAAGGCCGAAGCAGCCCAACGCTGGGCCGGAGGGGAGCTAGAAGCGCAATTGACAGCAATGGCCCAGGATCCTGCCATCCAACGTGAAGTAAAGGCCATCGCTCAGGAGTTCGCCCCCACCGAAGCCGACGGGCTCGATCTCCAATGAGCGTCCGGCGGGGAGAGATCTACTTCGTCAATCTGAATCCGGTGCGTGGGAGAGAGCAGGCCGGACAGCGGCCTGTGTTGGTGCTCTCCGTGGACACCATCAATAGCTTGCCGCTGGTGGTGACCGTGGTAGTCGGAACCAAGGGGAGCAACGTACCCCGTGATTATCCGGCCAATGTTCGGGTATCAGCCCAGGAGAGCGGTTTGCCGATGGAGACTGTGTTTCTCTGTTTTCAGTTGCGATCGTTGGACCCTGAGCGCTTCTCCGATCAGCCTGCGGGTAGTCTGAGCCGGCCAAGCTACATGAGGTTGAAGCGGCAGTCCGTTACTGTCTGGGATTGTAACCTTAGCAGCACGAGGGCGGAATTGTTCCTAGCGACCACCGGGGATTAAAACCCCCGGCTTGCGGTGAAGCACAAAACCACTACGGGGTTGTAGGTCGTGAACCCTTGTGAGAGGGTTTCCCTGATGTCAGGTAGCCGGGAAATTCATTTCCCGGCGGGGCTCAGGGCTCCTCCGGACCGCCATAGATGACATAGACAGGCGTGCCGGCTAATATCAAATCAACCACTCGCTTGTCCATGGCTTTAGCTATCCGGCGAATCCGCTCCTCATCCGGCCCGTAGAGTTCTAGGAAGACTCCTTCGTCATATCGAGTCACAATGCGATAGCCTATCTCAGGATGCTTGCCCTGCATCCGGCGCGCCATCTCTTTGGCTTTAGCGCGAGCGCCTTCGTAATCTACCTCGTACTCAAAGACGGTTTCACTCTGGGCCATCGTGCAACACCTCTCTCCAGGCTACTTGCCAACGGGTAGGGACATAGCATGTTGGAGTTTAACACCGGGGATTAGAACCCCCGGCTTGCGCTGAGGCACAAAACCCCTAACGGGGTTCCAGGCCCTGAACCCTCCTGAGAGGCTTTCCCGGTGGCCCGGTATGACCGTTGCAGCCTCAAAAGACCTCGTCTGGGGCAACGCTCAAACCGGTCAGGAGCGGCGAGCGCAACGTCTGGCTTTTCTCATAACGCCCGGCCGGTTGGTAGCCCTGTGGCCCCAGCGCGAGCACTTCGATGGACTTGGAGTCGGGATCAACCAGCCAGTATTCCCGAACCCTGGAGCGGGCGTAGAGGGTGCGCTTGAAGCTGCGGTCCCGCCCGGCGGTGGCCGGGGAGAGGATCACGTCTAGTGGAGCATCATACACTTTACCTAAGTGATGATCACGGATATACCGGACAAGTGCAAAGTAAATCTTGCCTGAGATCTCTTGGTGATAGGGAATGGGCACAGGGGCCATTACGATCTCGCCTCCCAACAGCTCGTAGCGCTTGATCTCCGATTCGGGCAGGTTCCGATAATCTTCCAGCATGAACTTGAGCTTAACTTGAGTCTGGGCCATCGGCGATCACCCCCAGGCATTGTAACCGGTTTCGACCGGGGTCATCAAGGCTCTCTTAGGGATGATTAGCTAGACAACGCGCGCCGCCGCACTGCCCATACCAGCAGGCTCATCAGCAACAATCTATCCTACCGGGGAGGAAAGCGCCTAGCTCGAGCGCAAGGCTGGCAGCACCTCATGCAGGAATCTCTCTAACTGCTCCTCCTGCGCGAAGGAGGCGAAGCGGACGATGATCGTCCCCGCTCCCGCCTGAGCGTACTGCCGGATGCGTGCTATAAGCCCTTCAGCAGGACCATAGGGTCCCCAGAGACCCTGCCAGATGTTCATGCCATAATAGTTGACGATGAAGCGATCGGCTTCCTTCTCCGCCCGGTCTTTATCCCGGTTCAGGTTGACCGTCAGGTAACAAGCCGTCTCCATCCGGCCAAAATCTTTACCCAATTGCTGGGTGTGATGCCGGACTCTGGCGATGATCTGGGCGTAGGCCTCCGGAGTCTCGCTGATCGAAATCAAGCCGTCACCCAGCTCAGCCGCCCGCCGGAACTGCGCCTCCTGACCGGCCCGCAAGTGGCAAGCCAAGAGGATTGGCACCCCTCCCCGCCGGATCGGCCGGGGCTCAAGATGGACACTATCAAGCTTGAAGTGCTGCCCGCGGAAAGAAACCTGCTCTTCAGAGCCCAAGCGTTTCAGGAGATAGACCAGCTCCTCCAGCCGCTGGGCTCGCCGGGAGGGCTCTACCCCCACGGCCTGCCATTCGCGCCTCTGGGCTTCGTTAAACGCTCCGCCTACCCCGACGGCCAGCACCAGCCGACCTTGGGAGATCAGATCGAGGGTATGGGCAGCCTGGGCCAGGAGCAGCGGATGCCGCATGGCAGCCAGTAGCACCGCCGTGCCCAGGCGCACCCGACCGGTGCGCGCGGCCACCGCTGCCAGCACTGTCAGCGGCTCCAAGCGCGGCTTGGCCAGCAGGCTGTCGCCCACCCAGACCGAATCCAGCCCGGCCTGCTCGGCCCGTTCGGCCAGGCGGAAGATCAAGTCAGCATCCGGGTCGCCTCGCAGCAACACCCCACGGGTGGGCAGGAGTAAGCCCAATTTGACTTGATCGGCGCTCATGTTATAGCTCTCCCTTCTTCGGTCAGCAGTCTGCTCAGCAGGACTGGGTCCCTGCTCTGGTATGCTTGCAGGTCTTCAGCGGTATCCAGGTCGCAGCTCAGCCCCAGACGCTCGCAGACGGCCACTGGTAGCCCCAGTTCACCCGCCTGGCTCAGGTGCCTCTGAAAACTGTCCGGCCCCAGAGCGGGCCAAAAGTCCGTTCCCACCGGGGCCAAAATGGCGTTGGTCCCTCGGCAGTGACGATCGGGTGCGAGGACTATCTTGGCAAAATTACCGGAGGCCACAACCAGCGCCCGGAGGTCACCGGCCGTGATGAAGGGCAGATCACCCGGCAGATAGAGCGCCGCTCTGCCCCGCTTCCAGGCTCTATCAAAGGCCCACTGCAAAGCGGCATTGAGACCTATGCCCTGCCCCGCCTGCCAGCAGGCTCCCCGCTCCAGGGCCGGCTGACGCACTCTCTCCCCACCGCCGACTACCCAGACTTCGCCTAGAGAAGCTCCCGCCGTCGCTTGCAGGACGCGTCTCAGCATATTGGCCGCCAGGTTCATCCGGCTCAAGGGGTCCAGCTCGGTGGCCAGGCGCGATTTAGCGCGTGCCAAGGGCTTCATGGGGATCACGGCGATCATCCGAGATCACGCCCGCAGCAGACGCAGGAGCAAATTGGCCAGCTCGACTCGGTCTTGATCGCTGCTCATGACCGTCTGAGCGATCTCCACCTGCAAGCCCAGCTCGCTAATGGCCTGTGCCTGATCAGCATCCTGCTCGTCTATGACGAAGATGTCGCAGAGCCCCAGGTACTGCCGCGCTGCACCCAGGCAGGAGATCTCATAGCCCAGCTCGCCCAGCAGCTTGCCGGCCGGACCACGCAACGCCTGGCCGTGCACGATGGGGCTTACTGCCAGCCGCGGGCCACGCGAGAAGCTGGCGATCCGGTCTCTCAGCCCTGCCAGCGCCAGGATCGGCGCAATGGAGAGAAAGGGGTTTGAGGGACAAAAGATCAGCCCGCTAGCCTGCTCCAAGGCCTGGGCAAATTCGGGCGCTGGGCGGGCGTCCCCCGCTCCCTCGAAGCGCAAAGAGTGCACTTGGGGTCGGCAGCGGCACGCCACAAAATAGCGTTGAAAAGAGAGCTCGCCCTCGTCGGTGATCACGACGGTGCGCAGGCGCTCATCGCTCATGGGCACGACCCTATGCTGCACTCCCAAGCTCTGGCAGAGCCTGCGGGTAACCTGAGAGAGACTCTGACCTGCGCTGAGCAACCGGCTGCGCTGGATGTGAGTGGCCAGGTCGCGATCTCCCAGCTTGAACCAGCTAGGGGCTCCATAGTGAGCCATCATATCTAGCACATTGAAACTGTCGCCTTCAATCCCCCAGCCGGTCTGGGGATTGGCCAGGCCGGCTAGGGTGTACATCACCGTGTCCAGGTCGGGCGAGACGTGCAAATCATAAAATTCCTCATCGTCGCCGGTGTTGACCACGATGAGCAGCTCTTCAGGGGGAAGAACCTGAGCCAGACCCCAGGCCAGCTTAGCCCCACCCACGCCGCCTGCCAGCGCCAGCAGCGGACAGTTAATCTTACTCCCCCTGCTCGCCTGAGGCTTGTGCCTGCCGATAACGGAAGCGCTCCATCCGGATCAGTTGAGAATAGGAGCCGAAGCGCTCCGCAGTGATCCCATCTATCTGATCCAAGGGTTCAGCAGGATCGTCGGATGGCCGATCGAAGACGCGGCGAATCTGGTAGGTGGTAGAACGCTCGGCGGGGATGCGTCCGGCGGCCCGGATCAGTCGCCTAAACTCGGCCGGGCGCATCAGTTGGCCATTCTGCGCTCCGGCAGAGGTGGAGATGCTCTCATTGATCAGTGTGCCACCCAGGTCGTTGGCTCCGGCTGACAACAGGATCTGTCCCAGACGAGGCCCCTCCTTGACCCAGGCCACTTGCAGATTGGGGATCCAATTGCCCAGCATCAGCCGGGCTACGGCGTGGACCCTCAGGATCTCCAGACCAGAGGGACCGGGGCGCACCCCTGCCACCAGGCCGTGCCGGACCATAGGCGCCTCGGAATGTACAAAACTCAAGGGCACGAACTCGGTAAATCCCCCGGTTGATCGCTGGATATCGCGCAACAGCGCCAGATGGCAGGCCACCTGCTCAGGGGTCTCCAAATACCCGTACATCATGGTGCAGGTGGTGGGAATGCCCAGCTCATGCGCCGTAGTGATCACTTCGACCCAGTGCTCGACGCTGATCCGCCCGCGTGAGACCCGGTCGCGCAGCCCTTGATCGAGTATCTCGGCCGCGGTGCCGGGCAGGGAGCCTACCCCGGCCGCCTGTAAAGCCTGCAAGTACTCTTTGACCGAGCAGCGCGAGCGCAGAGCGCCGTAGAGAACCTCTTCAGGAGAAAAGCCATGAATGTGAATCTCTGGCACTTCGGCTTTGACCGCTTCGCAGATGCGAATATATAGATCGCCTTTCATCTGGGGCGGAAGACCGGCCTGGATGCAGACTTCGGTCGCCCCAAACTCCCAGGCCTCTTTGGCCCGCCGGGCAACCTCACTGAGCGGCAAGAAATAGCTCTCTTCTTCTTGATAGTCGCGGCTGAAGGCGCAGAAGCCACAGCGCTTGATGCAGACGTTGGTGAAGTTGATATTGCGGTTGACCACGTAGGTCACCCGCTCCCCCACCTGGCGGCGGCGCAGCTCATCGGCAGCGCTGATTAGTGTCAAGAGCTCGCGCCCGGTGCTGCCCAAGAGCCGGCGGGCCTGCTCGGCGGAGATGTCTTGGCCTTCCAGGGCCCGGCCCAGCGCCCGGGCCAGCGGAAGCTCAAGGCCAGACAACAACTGTTCCAGGGGGGCTCCGGCGAACTCATCGTGAGGCGCTGGCATATCGTTCCATCCCACCTTTCAGGTAGCCCGCCGAGTCTGCCAGGGGGCGAACGCGCTTCAGCAGCCGAGCGGGCAGGTAATCTCTTTCTTCGATGATATATTCTGGATAGACTGGCAGACGGGCTTTCAGGGTGAAACCCAGCTCTTCCGTCCGGCAGCGCAGCTCGGTGATCTGGGGCCAGGGGGCCTCCGGGTTGACATAATCTATTGTCAAAGGCGAGATTCCTCCCCAATCGTTGATGCCGGCTCCTAGATAGAGGGGATAATCGCCGGCGCTCAAATTGGGGGGGGCCTGCAAATTAACTTCGGGCCCCAGGATCAGCCGGGCGGCGGCGATCGTCCAGAGCAACTCCTCCAGCGTCGGCTCCGGGACTGCGCTCATGGGTGTATCCGGCTTGGCGCGGAAGTTCTGGATGATCACCTCCTGGATGTGACCGTAGCGACGATGAAGCTCGCGGATGGCCAGGAGCGATTTCACCCGCTCGGCTCGCGTCTCGCCGATGCCGATCAGCAGGCCAGTTGTAAAGGGAATTCTTAGCTCTCCCGCGAGCTCGATCGTCAGGTGCCGCACGCGAGGTCGCTTGCTGGGGGCGTGCTGGTGCGGCCCTCCGGGGGCGGCCAGGCGCGGACTAATATTTTCTAGCATCAGACCCATCGAGACATTGACATCTTTGAGCGAGCTCATCTCTCGGCGGGAGAGGGTGCCCGGATTGGCATGGGGCAGCAGCGTCGTCTCATTTAAGACCAGCTCGCATGCAGCTCTGAGATATTCCAGTGTGGTCTGGTAGCCGTGCTGCTGCAGCCATTTTTTCGCCTCCGGATAGCGCAACTCCGGCCGCTCGCCCAAAGTAAAGAGCGCTTCGGAGCAACCCAGCCGCTGGCCGGCGCGGGCCACTGCCAGCACCTCCTCGAGGCTCAGATACAGGGGTTCAGCCTGAGCGGGCGAGCGCCGGAAAGCACAGTAGCCGCAGAAGTCGCGGCAGAGCTGGGTGAGCGGGATGAAGACCTTGGGCGAGAAGCTAATCACCCGGCCGCGGCCCTGATCCCGCAGGATGGAGGCCGCCTGACAGAGGGAAGGCAGCTCTGCATAAGTTGCTTCGGCCAAGAGATAGGACTGCTCCTCGCTAAGCCCCCGGCACTCTAGAGCCGCGCTTACGGTCTGCTGCAAGCGATCGCTCAGGATCGCGAACCGGTCCGTGTCCCTCCCTCCGGTGAGGACCTTACCCCAGCGGGAGTAACCGGCTAGAACGCTTTTGTCTCTAGAGAACTTCCCCACTTTGGATTTCAGGTTCATCCATCGACCTCCCAACAGATCAAGTTATTTTATAAACTTACGCCGCTTACAGCAAATAGGGAATCGCTAGAGCGATATCTCACACTCTTATCCTCGTAAGAATCTGTTCGACTGAGCAAACAGAAAGCTAGAGATTCACGAAGAACAACGTAATAATGATTTCCCGATCAACATGCTGGTAACGACCTTATCGATGGCCCTGAGGTCATCATTGATGAAGTCCTTATGAACAGTGCTGAGCCACCCCACTGTAGTACTTGTAAAAGACCATAATAAATCCCCATACTGCTCATTCTCAAACTGCCCGATGAAGGTTCCATCAACGAGGTCATCATTGATGTTGACCCGCAAGTGCAATAATACTGGGGTTCTCCCAAGTGAAAGGAGTTTATTGTGTGCTTCAGCAATACTAATGAGAGTTTTATCTCCCAATAATACCAAACGCCCCCGTAACTGCTCAATGTGCTTCGCAACCTGTTTTTCTATCTCAATTGAGAGTTTCTGACCAGGGTGATGTAGCAAATCGCATAAAGGAATGGCAGCTTGATCGATCAAGGCCATAAAGGGCAACACATGCTCCATGGCAATGCCATTCAACTCGAACGCGGGTAGTGGGCCATGTTCTAACTGTAGTTCAAAGAGCTCCAAGCTGATCGCAGTGGCCAACCAAGCTGGGTAACGGACTGTCATCGGAAAGGTGTCTGGGATGATCTGTTCAACAGACATACTTTTCAATGCTCCTTTGAGCTGATTGGCCAAGTTTATCCGCTGTGCGAGCGAGTCTTGCGACACGGGCCGAGGCTGAACTTGCAATTCCGGTAGACACAAGAGAGCACATCGTAGCAAAGGGTTTGTTGAATCGCCCATACAATTTGACATGCATTGAATATAGATATCCAGTTTGCTTACATCCTCTGGAGTGTTTGTTGCAGCCATGGAGGTAAAGGGTAGCAGCAACCCAGTAGCCAACCCAGCACCTCCCAACTTCAACAATGTCCTACGGGTCACCGTGTCCTGTTCAAGGTGCCGTCGTGGTTCATGCATTGAGTATCCTCCCATCGGTAACGTATTTTTGATGCTCTTCATGTATTTTAACTATCCAATCGGGGTTTTCCCATAGATAGGTCGTTGCCACCGCAAGGACTTCGGCCGTTTCTCTCATAACTTGATTTGCAGTTTCACTGGTGAATTCCTTGGCCTCTCCAAGGGAGTGGAATTTCCATCCTCCCTTACGGCCTATGCCGATCAACGCACTGGGGAGACGCTGCGCAATGTTGCCGAAGTCCGTAGCGAAAGGCAAAGGAAGCGGATCGAATAGTACCTCAAGTCCCACTGCTTCCATCGCATCATGCACGACCGTCGCCAAGCGGGCATTAGGTCGTATCCCCATATACAGCGGGCCGATGCGCTCCAGCACGATAGGTATTTCAGCCGATCGACTGATGGAGTTAACAGCCTCAGTTAAGGCAATGCTGCGCGTTTCGACTTCATCTTGACTCAGCCCGAACACGAGGATCTGTAGTTGAGCGCTCAGGGGGCAACTCGCTTCCACATCTCCGTTGATCCATGCCCTTTTGACCATCACGAATTCCTGGGTGTGGTTACTTTCCAGAGTGCGAATCGCACCAAGGAGTTCATGAACGGCCCAAACAACGGATGCTTGAAGCTCCCCTCGTTGATCAAGCTGACGGGCATGGGTCATATTGACCTGATACCGCGCCATCCAACGGGAGGCCCGCGAGACGGTATTATAGAACTCAGGATGAGCATAGAGCACAGCATCCAAGTCATCCCAGACACCTTCTACAGCGGTTACCGCTTTGGACCCTCCCCGACACATGACCTGTGGCGCGCCGATCTCATCCCCGGGCAAGCCCATGACAACGAGATCTCCCCTGCGGATCGCCTGTTGAGCTAAGGCAGCAACGGCTCCGATGACTGCCGCTGAGATGACGTTATGTCCACAAGAATGGTTGGGATGATAAGTCCCATCGGATTGAACCGTTGGGACCGCATCATACAACATAACCAGTCCCACACGGGGCCCACCGGCTTCTCCTGGTAGCGTGGCGCGAAAGGCCGTCTCGATTCCTGCGATGGGGCGTTCGACCTCAAAGCCCAATTCTCTCAAGCTTTCAGTGAGATAATCGGCACACTGTATTTCCTCATAACCCAGCTCTGGATGGTTGTAAACAAACTCGTTGACTGTGGTCATCAACTTCGCCTGGGATTGAACCTGTTCCTGCAGAGCAGATGTCATGAGGTGTTCTCTCTCCTTAAGGGCGTTCTTGTCTAAGTCGCCTGGATGCTATCTGAATCGAATCGAGAATCGTCCGGTAACCCGTACAACGGCACAAGTTTCCTTTCATATACCCCTTGATGTCATCGATGCTGGGATCCGGATTTTCGGCCAAGAGCGCCTTGGTAGCCAGGATCATCCCCGGGGTGCAGAAGCCACATTGAAACCCCCGACCCTCGATAAACGCCTCCTGAATGGGATGGAGCTCTTCCCCTTGAGCGAGGCCCTCGATGGTGAGCACCTCTCGACCTCTGGCTTCATAAGCGAGAACGGTACAGGCACTGACCGGCATCCCATCTAACAGCACGGTACACACACCGCATACCTGGACGTCACACGAGAGCTTCGTTCCCATCAACCCCAGGCGATTTCGTAGCACCTCGAGCAACGTTTCCCGTGGTTCAATCACAAGCGCATGTCGCACACCGTTGACCTCAAAATTGATGCTCACCGTTGGATTGGACTCAGCCGTTTTGACCTTCTCATCGGTTAATGCCATAAGTTCACCTCACACGGTACGTTTAGCTTTCAATCAAACCGGGTATAGGCCTGAAGGAATGCCCGTTGAACCAAGATAGCAACTAGCTGCTTTTTGTACGCGCTCGATCCGTTGAGGTCATCACTGGGATCGGCCATCTCGGCCGCTGCTTTCCCGGCTTTATCCGATGCGATCTGAGCCTCCTCCACGCTTTTACCCCCGAGCAGAGCTTCGGCCTCGGTTGCGCGAAAAGGCTTCGAATTCACGCAGCCTACTGTCACGATGACCTCTTTGATTCCCTCATGAGCATCATCCAAGGTTAACAAGACCGCAACGCTGACCGTAGGGCGCTCGTGGAATTGGAACCGCTGGTATCCACCATGAGTGCTCGCTCCAGGCAGTGGAACGCGGATTTCTGTCAGCAACTCGTCAGGCTGCAATGCAGGCTCATAAGCGTCCACGAGAAACTCATCGACCGAGAGGGTCCGCTCCATGGTGGCGCTTGCCAGCTTGAACTGTGCCCCAAGCGCCAGGAACAGCGTAGCCGGGTCCGAGTGAGGTTCGGCAAAACACATGTTTCCACCAATTGTCCCCACGTTGCGAACACGAACGTTGGCAATCTCCCGCTCAACCTGAGCCAGCAACGGTAACCACCTTTGCACCACTTCAGATCGTTCCAGTTGGCGATGGGTGGTCAACGCTCCAATCTTTAGCTCGTGATCAGCTTCGCCATACTGAATCGCGTTTAGCCCCGGAACTGTTTTGATGTTGATCAAGTGATCATAATGTAAGATACCTGACTTCATCACCAATAGCAGCTCGGTTCCTCCCGCATACAACCTGGCATTATCGCCATATTCGCTTAACAGATTCGAGGCATCCTGGACCGAGGGCACATCATGGATCTCAAACGGCTGCAAGGTGCTCTCCTTCTTCTAGGTGTTGTTTGATGGTGCGAGCGAACTGTGCGATGACCTCCTTGGCCTTGCGCTGGATAAGCCCATGACCCAGTGTGGCCAGTTTGCCCAAAATGTTCATCCGCGTGGTGAACGTCATTTCGGTCCCTTCAGACCCTCGGTCAGTTAGATGAAGCTCGAGCTCGATGGTGACGTTGGTACTCACCCGGTTGTCCCGACCAGATGCCACTACCACCAAGTGCTGGGGAGCTTTTCGTTCCTTGATGATGATTTCCAGGGGTAGCTTGAGCGTAAAGGGGCCGACTTTCTGCCCCACAACCGCTTTGTAGCGCTTCCCGATCTCTACCACCTGGGCAGTCTCACATCCGGGGATGCAGGTGATCATCTGCTCAATGTCCCATAGGAAATCCCATACCCTTTGTGAAGGGGCCAGAATGGTGACTACCTCATGAAACTCCATCACGTCTTCTCCTCAACCACGCTTGCCCTTCAGACATCGGCTTTCATAAGCTCTTGTCGCAACTTGAGCAAGGTGGCCACACGTGCTCGCATCAACTCGGGGATTTCACCGGGAGCGTAATCAAACAGGCCCTTACCTGTCTTAAAACCCAAATTCTTCTGGGTTACCTTCTCCTCCACAAGCCGGCTGATGCCCGTATCTGAACATAATTCTTGGTTCAGGTAAGAGGCCACGCTATGATAGATATCCAATCCCGCGACGTCCAGAAGTGCCAAGGGGCCGATCACAGCCAGTTTCATGCCGATGCCCCAGCGTATTGTAGCGTCGATGTCTTCCATCGAAGCCACACCGGTTTCGGCCAAGTGGAGAGCCTCGCGCATGATCGCGTAAAGGATGCGGTTTTCCACGAAGCCAGGGATCTCGTGCTCGACGACGGGTACCTGGTTCATCGCTAGGGCGTAGTTCCGGGTGGTTTCTACCGTCTGATCCGCAGTGTGATCCCCTCGGATGATCTCGATCACCGGGATGATATGTGGTGGGTTGGACCAGTGCATTCCCACGATGCGTTCAGGACGGCTGCGCCCTTCCTGGAGTTTGGAAATGGGGATGCCTGACGTGTTGCTCGACAGGATGGTGTCCGATGAGACCAACGCCTCCATCTCCGAAAAAACCTTTTGCTTGAGCTCCAGTTTTTCGGGAACCGCTTCGGATATGAAGTCCGCACTCTTCACCGCTTCAGACAGCGAAGTGGTAAAGTGAATCCGTCCCAGCGCCTGGTGGGCCGATGCTTCAGTGAGTTCTCCTGAGCTCTTCAGAACGTTACTCGCCATCTGTACGCCCTCACGTGCGCGTTGAAGGGCCTTCTCATCTATGTCCATCAGATAGACCGCCGAGCCTGAGCGAGCCATCATTAATGCTATGCCGGGGCCCATTGTACCTGAGCCGATGACCGCACTGGTGTTTGGAACTTGGTTAGGCATGAATCCTCCTTCGATAGCTTGTATTCGATGTATCTTCGTTCTTCCTGGGATTTAGACGTAGTAATCCGGCGCTTTTTTATAGTGATGGTAATCTTCGAGATCGTGTGGATACAGCAGCGTCGGCTTGCGTACGGCGATAAGTTGTTTTAAACGCTGAAACGAACACAACATCGCCAGTGGATCATGATGCAGGCCCATTAGATGATCATGCTCCAAATTCTCACGACACCACGCTGCGTCCGCCGTATATAGCACTGGCCCGGAATCCAACTCGACCAACAGGGAGTAATGCCCTACGGTGTGTCCTGGGGTGAAGATCAACTGGATACCTGGTAGGACTTCATAGTCCCCTTCGATCAAGTGGTAATCGCGATCGGGGAAATCGAACAACCCTCGGTTGTAACCCAGTCGCTCAAAGGTTTCTGGGGAGAATGCCTCCCGCAGCTCTTGTTTATGGACGATGTTTTCGGCCTGAGAGAACAGATGATTTGCGCCACAGTGGTCAAAGTGCAGGTGACTGTTCACCAGTATGTCAATGTCTCCAGGCTTAACGCCGATTTTGCCCAATTGGACAGGAATCGTTTGCTCCGAGCTCTGCTCCGGTTCTTCAAATGGCAAGTCCTTACGAGCTTGTTCCAGATCAAAGCCGGTGTCAAACAGGACTTTGCCATCTGGGTGGTCGATGAACACCGAGAAAACCGGGATACGTTTGGTGCTCCCCATCCCGTGGTTCCAGGTGATCAGCGACTGATCCATCAGCAGGTCGCCGCCATCGAGCAGGTACACTTTGATTGACATAGAGCTCCTTTCAGATGCAGGGTTAATGCATACTGATGCCACCACCAATGTTGATGGCAGCTCCATTGATGAATTCGGCATCCTTCGAGCACAGGAATGTCACTAACCCTGTGACATCATCCGGCTTTTCAAACTTGCCTATCGGCGTGTGATTCAGGATGTAATCGAAGGTCTCTTCGGTGAACGCTTGACGTGTGCCCGGCGTGTCCAACAAGGTGGGAGAGATCCAAGCAGTCTTGATGCCTAATGGGCCAAGCTCTGTCGCTAAGGCGCGAGTTAGTCCTAGCAAACCTGCTTTACTCGTCAGGTAGTGGGCCAAGCCAGGGGTGCCCATCCATACCGTGTCCGAACCGACGTTGATGATACGTCCGTCCTGTTGAGTTTTCATCGCGGGCAATACCGCCTTGATACACAAAAATGCCCCATCGAGGTTCACGCGCATCCGCTGTTGCCAATCTTCCAATGTGATCTCTTCGAAGGGTTTCCCGGTGTAAATCCCAGCGTTATTGATCAATACATCGATGCGACCGAATGCCTGCCGGGTATCTTCGGCCATGCGGCAGGTATCCGCCTCCTGAGTAACGTCCGTTTTGACATACTTGGCCACGCCAATTTGGTTTAGTTCAGATTCAAGCGCCGTCCCATCTCGCACATCGGCCAAGACCACCTTGGCTCCTTCTACAACCAACCGTCGGGCCATAGCGGAGCCCAACTCACCTACACCACCGGTCACGATGATCACACGATCTTTCACGCTGATAGGCATGGTACTCCTTTCTAAGACCGAGAGTTAACGAACTCTTGCCAATCTTTCAAATCCGCCATGGCTGCACCTACACCTGCGCCAAACTCCACCGGCCAGCCCAAATCGGCCAAGCTACGTTCGAGTACGCCCAACTGCGCAGCCAAGTAAGTGGGATGAGCGACCTTCCCCATGTGTCCTAATCGGAACAGTCGCCCGGCTAATTCACCATAGCCACCGGAGATCATCACGCCATAACAGGCTCTCAGATGGCCGCGTAACTGTTCGTCCGTGATCCCCTCAGGGACTGTGACCGCTGTGACTGCTGTGCCGTTGATCTCCTCTCGGGCAGCCCACAGCTTCAGACCCAAGGCTTTGACCCCTTCTCGACATGCGTGGGAGATTTGTTGATGTCGAGCCACATAATTTTCTAGCCCCTCCTCCAGAACTTGAGACAGCACTGATTCTAAAGCGTAAATCTCACCCACTGAAGGGGTATAGGGGAACCGATGGTTTTCAATCCACGCGTCCTTCCAATCGAGAATCGATAGATACGATCCACGCAGTGGATTTTTGCGCGTTTCCATCGCTTTCCAAGCCTCGGGGCTGACCGCCATGAGGGCCAACCCAGGCGTGCCTCCTAGACATTTTTGGGGGCCCGCTACCGCCACGTCAATAGCCCATTCTTCTGGGCTGAATACTGCTCCACCTAACCCTGAAACCGTGTCCATCACGGTGATCACACCGAACTCTTTTGCGATATTCCCGATGTCTTTGACAGGGTTGATCGTGCCTGAGGGGGTCTCTGAATGAACTACGGAGAGCAACTTGATGGAGGGATCTTGCTGCAATGCTGACCGGACGTCCTCAGGGTCGATCGCCTCATTATAGGGGACGGCAAGCTCGACGGCCACACCACCATATTTTTCGATAAACAGTTCGTACCATTTGCCAAAAACCCCAGAGACCAGGTTCAAAACTTTGTCTCCCGGAGAGATCAATGAGGCCGCGGTAGCTTCGAGACCTAAAATGGCCTCTCCCTGCATAATGACGACGTCATACTGGGTGCGGTAAACCTGTTTGAGAAGCGCCAAAGTCTGTTCAAAGAATTCGATAAAAGCAGGATCATAGTGGTAAAGCATCGGGCGAGCCAGGTCACGTAACGTGCGCTCGCTGACCGCTACAGGTCCTGCAGCAAAATTGACGATCGGCCAATCCATGTTACCTCCTTACTTAAAAGAGAGATTGCCCTGTTCCTCTGGGAGGGCATGTGCTCCTCCCAGAGGAACAGGCTGATTCCGTCTTAGAACGAACCTGGGAACAGTTTTTTGAGTAGCTTGTGCATCTGCCCAGGATCGGAGATGGCCGGCACCTGCAACTTATTTGAGAGGATGTTCGCCTTAGCTTGAGCAACCGCTGCGCGGACCTTGGCGGGCACGCTGCCGGGGAAGTCCAGCAGACGCATTCCTCCATTCGCCATGTCTAGTGTGTACACTTTACCAAAATCCCCGTTGCGAATGTCCTGAATCATCGGGGTGAAGACCTTGGTAAAATCGAAGAGCACCGAGGTGAGCAAGACCCCTTCTGTGTCGAGGCTCCGCTTGTCCCCGATCACATCGATGAACCATACCTGCTTACCGCTATTCTTCTTCTTTTCGGAGATCGCTTGCATCATCCCGAAGGATGCGCCATCTCCCTGTCCCAAGATGACGTCCGCACCTGCGGCTAATTCTGCCGCGGTGTCCCGTTTAGCATCGGCAACATCTTCATAAGCGGCTGCGCCGATGAGGGTGTAGAGCAAGTGAGCATTCGGGTTAACCGAATGGAGACCCTCGGCAAACCCTGTGGTGATGAAGTTCCAGGTAGGCGGTTCTCCAGAGACGACGATGCCCACAATGTTGGTCTTGGTCATCAGACCTGCAGCCACACCTGCCAGATAAGCCACGTCCTGGGCTTGCGACTCGTAATCGGAAACCAAGCCTTTGGCCACAGCATGAGGATTCTCGACGACGGCCGTCTTGACACCGGTCTGTTTAGCTAATTCAGGGCAAATGGTCTGGTAGCCACTGGCATGGCAGATCACCAAATCGAAACCCCTTTTAGCGAAGTCCAAGAAGATAGGACTAATATCACCGTATCCGGCTTGCTCTGCGATTTCCACCTTGATATTCAACGGACCCTCAAGGGCTAGTAACGAATCGGCCGCTTGTTCGTTCCACCCGTGGTCTGTCTTGCTCGCAGGAACGATGAGCCCCACCTTTAGGGTATTTGAGTTTTGGGACATCGCCACGTGCCCTCCAGGCCCTAAGCTCATCACCAATCCGAGCAGCACTCCCACGAGGATTACTAAGCTGAATCTCAAACCCGTCTGTTTCAACATGACAACTCCTTCCTATTTTTTTGCTTCCCTATTGCTCTCAACCATATTCGCTTGTTGCACGCCCACATCAGCCTGGTGCATCGCTTGATGATCACCTCCTCTTGGGGCTCTATTTGCGCCATTGTACAGCCTTAGATTGTCGACAGTATATTATATACGCAATGGGTCTCAATGTCAAGTGCCAGAAATTCCTGGCACCTACCAAGCCTACAGACGAAAACCTCTTGAGCCTCTGATGAAAGCAAAGCACGGTACCCTCACTTGGCATGATACGTCAACCCGAACGTTACCGTTCCCCTCGCTCATAAGGCAGCATCAGCTTTGCAGGCAACCGCGCATTCCGTGCGAGGAATACCATGGCAACGATAACACCAACGTAAGGCAGCATCAGAATGAACTCGGGTTGCACCGGGACCGCGATGATTTGAAGGCCTACTGCCAGTGACTCCACCATTCCGAAAAGCCAAGCACCGATAAAAACCCTGTAAGGAGACCATTTCCCCAACATCGCCATGGCGATGGCGATGTAGCCTATCCCTTGGGTTTCACCTGGCACGAAAAGGGAAAGGTTGCCAAGTGACAAAAACGCACCACCCAATCCGGCCATAGCTCCCGCGAACACAGCGACCAGGTAACGAATCTGGGCCACATTGACCCCGGCAGCATCCGCAGCCCCAGGGGTTTCTCCTACAGCTCTGATATTGAGGCCGAAGGTGGTATGGAATAGGATCCAGTGTAAGAGCGGTATCAGCAGCAAAGTGAGGTAGACGACCACGTGTTGATCGAACAACACCGGACCAATCACAGGGATTTTGCTGAGGAACGGGATTGCAAGGGTCTTCTTGCTCACTCCGAGCGTAGGGAAGTTACGGCCGTAAAAATAGCGGTATAGGAAGCCTGTCAACCCCACCATGAGGATCGTAAAACCGATGCCGGTGATGATCTGGTCGAGCTTGAGAGTGACCGAAAGATAAGCGAAAATCAGACCGGAGATTGCGCCGACGGCTACTCCAGTCATGAAACCCAAGAACACGCTTCCCGTGATTAAGGCGACGGCAAACCCGCTAAAGGCTCCCCCCAACATCATGCCCTCGATGCCTAAGTTGAGTATGCCCCCCTTTTCGTTGTACGCCTCACCCAGCGCAGCCAAAAGCATGGGGATCGAAGCACGAAGGCTGGCGCTGAGCAACACCGTGATAAAGGCTTCCACTTCCACTTAGGATCGTCTCCTCTCCAGGACATGTTGAAACAGGTACTCGTTGACGACGAAGAAGATGAGCATCAACCCTTCCAAGATCGTGACGAAGAATACGGGGGTGCCGAGGCGAAGGGACATCATCTGCCCCCCCAGCAGGAGAAACGAGAAAAAATAGGCCAGGAAAATCACGGTGCCCCCCTTGAAACGAGCCATATACACGAGGGCAAAAGCCGTGAAGCCGTAAGCAGGGTTCCAGTCGCCCTGGAACAGGCCTTTGACTCCCAAGACGCCGTTGGCACCTGCTAAACCTGCAAAGCCGGCGCTTAATAAAAAGGCCATCATTGAGAGGCGAGCTACAGGAATGCCTGTATGAACAGCAGTTTTGATGCTCTTCCCAACAACCAATATCTTCCACCCGATCGTGCTGTTACGCATTAGAAAGTGCACTCCTAAGACCGCAACGACACCAATAATCAATCCGATGTGGACCCCACCCCAGATCTGAGGGATTCGCCGGACCAAAGGGATCACGGGCGTCTGAGGTGGGATCACTGAAGGGTCTCTGAACGGGCCTTTGACCAGCCAGCTGGTCAGATAGATGGCTAGGTAATCCGTCATGATCGTAGTGATGATCTCGTTGAGCCCATACCAAATCCTGAGCACTGCCGGGATAATCGCCCAAGCCGCGCCCCCTAAGAAACCTATCATCCCCAAGATCAACAGCGCCGGGATCTTGGGCAAGTAAGCGTTAATTATAGGAGCCGCCACGCCGACTAAGATCGCACCGATAAGGAACTGACCGTCTTCACCGAGGTTCCAAATCCCGGCGGATAGGACGATCATCAGACCAGCGCTGATCATGAGCAGAGGGGTCATCTTAATGAGGGTTTGAGTGATCCCTAACTTGCCTAACCCTGCTTCGAAGAGCACTTGATAGGCTCTGAGCGGATTGATGCCCAGGATCCAGAGTAAGAACGCACCTACCGTAAAGGAGGCTATAATAGCGAACATTAGACTGATGTAGGGTCTTAGTCGCTCTGTCCAACCCATTTCGTTCATGAACGTTCCCCTAACATCAACCGACCGACCGTCTCTCGATCCGCTGCTTCGATAGACAACACCTCAAGCAGCTCGCCGTTATACATTACTCCAACGCGATTACTGAGCTTGAGCAACTCGTCCAAATCCGAAGAGATCAACAGAATGGCCGCCCCCATGCTGGCTTGCTCCCGCAGCGTTTTCCACACGAACTGAGCGGTCTTAACATCCAACCCATGAGTAGGCTGGTTGCACATGAGCACTGTGGGATCGGCGGATAGCTCACGGGCTAACAAAAGCTTTTGGATGTTGCCTCCTGAGAGCGTACCGGCGAGGATCTGGGGTGAAGGGACCTTGATGTCGAACGCCCCGATTAAACTGTTCGCAAAGTCGAAGATCGCTTGCCACCTCAATAACATCCACCGAGACATGGGACGCTTGTCTATCCTGCGAATGACTGAATTCTCCGCCACACTGAGGTCGGTGATGATGCCTTCCCCGATGCGGTCATCTGTGATGTAGGCAATGCCCATCTTCATCGCGAATGGAACACCCTTGTTAGTGAGGTCTATTTCACCTAAGCGTTCACCTAAGCGGATATTGCCTTGGGCGACGGGGAGTTGACCGGCGATGGCCTCCAAAAGCTCTTTCTGTCCACTTCCACCCACTCCCGCGATTCCCAGGATCTCTCCCGCCCGCAGTTCGAGCGAAAGGTTTCGCACAGCAGCCACACCCTGGGAATCAAGGATCGTTATACCCTCTAAGGTCAAAACGATCTCCTCACTCACCCTGGGAGCATAAGTCCCTTCAGTTTCCTCCTCGGGAACCCCACCGAACATCAGTTGAACGATGTGGTTCGAGATTTCCTCATGGGTTTGATTTGCCAATTCCTCCGGAGTTACGGCCCCGATCCGCTGGCCATTGCGCAAGATCGTGATCCGATCGCTGAGTTCAAGCACTTCATGCAACTTGTGGGTGATGAATACTACCCCTACCCCCTCTGCTCTCAATTGTTTGACCATGCGGAATAGCTCCCCGACCTCACTTGGGGTCAACACCGAAGTGGGTTCGTCAAGCAACAGGATCTTAGGTTTCCTGAAGAGCACTTTAACGATCTCCACCCGCTGCTGTTGCCCCAAGGAGAGGTACTGAACCTGGAGATGAGGATCAATGGTCAGCCCAAACTTTTCCATCGTCCGTTGAATACGGCGTTCAGCACCTTTCAGATCGAGAATCCACGCGGTATTCAGCCCCAAGATCACGTTTTCAGCCACGGAAAGGTTTGGTACCAGGGCGAAGTGCTGATAGACAGTGCCTATACCATGTTCGAGCGCATCGTGTGGGGATTTGAAGTGCACAACTTCGTTGCGAACGCTGATCGTCCCCTCGTCCGGTTGGTGTATACCGGACAGGATGTTCAATAGTGTGGTCTTCCCCGCCCCATTTTCACCCAGCAGAGAGTGAATTTCTCCGGGATATAGGTCAAGATCGATCCCATCGTTGGCCACTACCCCAGGGAAGCGCTTGGTGATACCACGCATCTGGACCAATGCTTCTTGGTTAGAGGGGCTTCCCGTCCCCTCACCCTTTAAATCCGGTTGATTTATCCGTAGCTGCGTCTTCACAGTCGTCCTTTCTGCAGCGCTTCCCACACCGTCGACGGCGTAAGCGGCAATCTGTTGGCAGGGACATTCAGATCGGCGACTGCACCGACAATGGCACCTAGCGTTCCGGCTAACGAACCCTCCCCAGCACCTTTGGCTCCATAAGGGCCAGGCCCATCGTTGTTTTCTACCAGAACAGAATCAAAATGCTCTGGAAGGTCTTCCCAGCCCGGCACCCGATAGTCCAACAGGGTGGGGTTCAACAATTGTCCGTTGTCAAAGACCATCTCCTCGATGAGAGCGTTGCCCAGCCCTTGGATGCTCCCCCCCAGCTCCTGGCCTTCGATCAGTTTTTTGTTCATGGCTCGTCCCACATCGGCCACGGTGACCAGCTTGTTCACTGTCAGCTGCCCCGTGTTAGGATCGAGTTGGACCTCTGCTGCGCCTACACAGACCTCCCAAAACACCGGACCTTTAGCGAAAGAGCCATCATCACCCTGGCGCGGCCGGACCTCGCCAAAACCGACGACCTGCCCCCCAACCATACCGAAGTGACGTTCAATGACCTTGGCGTAAGGGATGACGGTGGCACCAAAACAGATGGCCCCCTCTTTGACCTGTGCTGCGGAAGCAGGTTGGTCATACAGTTCAGCAGCCATTCGGATCAAGCGATTTCTCAAATCAATCGCGGCATTCTGTAAGGCTTTACCCGCAACGGTCGTCGATCGGCTGGCTCCTGTTGAGCGATCAAAAGGTGAGAATTCGGTATCTGGATTGACAACGCGCACACGCGATGGTGAGACGGCCAGCTCGGCAGCCACGATTTGGGTCATCACGGTTTGGGCTCCTTGACCGACTTCGGTGGTGCTCACCAAGGCCAAGACGCTCCCATCGGCCAACATGTGAACCAAGGCGGTCGACACCGGTTGCGACCCAGCGGCCAGCAACCCCACGCTCACAGCTCGACCCACGTTTGACACTTTAGGCTTATCCCATCCTATAACCTCTGCAGCTTTGCTCACATCTCCAATTAGGTCTGCGTCTAAGGGTTTTGCACCTGGCCTGACCTCTCCTCCTCGCCTCAACAAGTTCTTTCGCCGGATCTCCAGGGGATTGAGCCCTATTGTGCGAGCGAGAGTGTCAATCTGGGTTTCTCCTACCCATTGCAGATGAGTAGCCCCAAACGCGCGATATGATCCGGCAGGTGAGGTATTGGTGTAGACCGCCGCAGCTTCAACCGCGACGGCCTTCCAACGGTATGGTCCCGGAGCAGCATCTCCTGCGGTGGCCGCCACTCGTGGGCCGTTATCGGCGTAAGCCCCGGTATCCAACCAAACTCGGCATTGCCGAGCCAACAGCCTGCCCCCTTTGTCAGCGGCGGTTTTCATCCAACATTTCATCCCATGGCGACGTGAGGTCGCCATAGCTTCTTCCACAGAGTTAGCGATGAGTACAGGACGTCCTGCCTGTTTTGACAAAGCTACCGCAAGTGGTTCCAAGCGTGTATAGGATTTGCTCCCGAATCCACCCCCGATATATTGAACGATCACGCGAACTTCGGATAACGGCAAGGAGAAGATATCGGAGATCTCTGCTCGGATAATATGAGGGTGTTGACAGTTGGCCCAGATCGTAACTTTCCCCTCGGTATAGTGCCCAATGGCAGCATGAGGTTCCATCGCGTACTGGTAGATGGCAGGGAAGGTGTATTCCCCTTCAACCACGTGAGCTGCATGGTCAAAAATCTCCTCCACCCCACCTTTCGAGAAACGGTAGCGGTAGCAGATGTTCCCCTCTAGCTGACCTAGATCTCCTAACCCGTGAAACAGGCCCAGCCGGCGCGGAGTCTTCTCATGAATGATGAAGGCCTCAGGTTCCATAGCCGCGTCAACCGTCCCCACCGTAGGCAAGGGGTCGTACTCAACCTGGATGGCGTCGAGCGCAGCCTCAGCAAGTGCTTCGCTTTCCGCAGCAACGGCCGCCACGGGTTCCCCCACAAAACGGACCCGTTCCAATGCCACAATCGGGCGGTCTTTGATCGCGTGTCCATAGTAGGGATCGATGTCATTGAGATCTTGACCGATTAGGATTGCGACCACGCCAGGCATCCTCAAGGCCTTGCTCCTGTCAATGTGCACGATCTGAGCATGAGGATAAGGGCTACGCAACACCTTGCCATACAGCATATCGTGAACCCGCAAATCTGCTGTGTACACCGCGCGTCCCGTCACTTTGTCGAAACCATCAACCCGTGGTAGGTTCTCACCAATGAGCGGATTCACCGCATCCTCCTTTGAACACTCGGGGCCACGCTGAACTCATGCACGAGGTTCAAGTTACATCGCTCCCGGCACGACGTGCGCGTCGGACGAGATAATTCCAGTAGTCGTCAATAAAGGCATCCTGGAATTTTTGAAGATGCAAGATTTGAGCTTCTTTAGCGCTAATTTCGTTAGGAACATCCCCTAACCTTTCTGATAGCAATTGCAGCTTTATCACGTGTTCCAGCGTGAGAGCGGTGAGAACTGCCCAAGGCACATCTTTACCCACAACCAGAATCCCATGGTGGCGCAATAAGATCGCCAGCGAGTTTCCCAGTGCTTGTGCCACCACATGACCTTGATGTGCCGTCGTGATCAGACCCGAGATGTCGGTGAACCGAGGAATTCCCTCGTAGAATAGAGTTGAGTCGTGATGGAGCATTTTTAATGGTTCTGAGGACAAACCCCAGGCAATGCTATGGAGGGGATGCGTGTGAATGACTGCACCCACCTCTGGTTTCAACCTGTACACCTCTGTGTGCAAGGGAAATTCCAAGTGAACACTTCCTGCACCACTGATTAGCTGCCCATCAAGATCAATAGAAATGACGTCTTTAGCCATGACCTCATCCAAGCCGAGCCCCAGCCGCTTGATATACACAGTTTGACCATCTGCAGCTCGCGCGCTGACATGTCCCAGCGTCAAATCGTTATGGCCCTCCATCGCCAGGATGCGACAGGCCCAAGCAACCTCAAGTCGGAGCTGTCGATCGGATTTCATTTGGACGCTCGGCTCTCCGTCGGCGGGTAATCGGGGTATGGAAAGCCAAACACCATGATCACATCTTCGCTCCCGTCGTTGATCACCGCATGCCACACCCCAGCAGGGATGAACAAGGCATCCCCAGTTTTATAAGTAATCGCTCGCTCGTCGAGCTGCAACTTGCCGGTGCCTTGCAGAATCATCGCCACTTCTTCCACATTGTGCTTGACAGGTAACAGCGCCGTCCCTGGTTTGAACACGGAATATCCTAAGGAGCTTCGGTTGCCCAAGACCTGTTTGCTTGAAATGACCATGGAACTCCAACTTCCTCTCGGGAGTTGCACCCGCTCCACCCTCGCCAGGTGCGTCACTTGCACCTCGCCCGCTTTTAGAGCAACCATTGACCGTCCTTGAGGATGTATTGACCGGTATCTAGCACCTGAAGCGTCACATCGCGGACTACCCCATCGAGATGTAGAGTGCTGCGGTTTCTCCCTCCGGGGTAACAGTTCTGGTTGTCGCCCAAGGCGAAGTGGGCCGTGCCCAGTCGACCTTGCTCGGATGGGTCTCCAACAGGAGATATGACACTGGTGCCAAAGGCAAATTCCCCTATAACCGCCGCTCCAGCTACTCCTTCGATGGTCTTTCTAAGGCGCTTGGCCTCCTCACCCCCCTCGATGGAAACGACTTGCCCCTGTTCGACCTTCCAGGTAATAGGGGTCTTCACCGCTCCGGAAACACCAATCCCCACCATCGACCCGTCTATCACAATACGACCTTGCGTTTGATCTTCCACTGCGCCGAAAGCCACTTCGGACCACAATGGCAGCGGTCCCATCATCTCCCCAGGCTTCTTGATGGGGATCACTTCCAGAGGTGGGCGATCCTCAATGGATACCTCCACGTCTGTGCCCCGCTTTGAGGTGACCCACACTCGTTTTGCATGTCTTAACAATTCTGCAGCTTGATGTGTACGATCGACGGATGCCTGAATCTCCTCTTTGCTAATGTCCCATGTGCCCATGCCTTCTTCCACTGAGGCGATCTTGGCATTGTTCGCACAAGAGACCTTCACCGCACTCACGTGAGCAAAGCGATGGGCCCACTCCAGGTTGGTCACGATCAAGATGGTCGTAGAGTTAACCACGGCCTCATAGAGGTTTTTGGGTGGGGCCACGGGAAAGTGCGTATCTTGGAGGCTTCGAACGACTTGCGCTTCGTTGTTACAGATCACTGGGAAGGCACCCCGTTCTACCGACACCTGCGCCAACGCAGCTGCCTGTTTGAGGTGAGCATCATCGGTGATAATGGTCACCACTTCGTCATTACCAATGGACATACACATATCCACAACCAACTCCGCTTCCCTACGCAAGGCTCCTGCAGTAGGCATGAGAACTCCTTTCACTTCAACTTACCAAGGGAAGGATTTCCCTGGCAAAACGTTCGACTTGGCCGAATTGATCCAACGAGCCGAAGCGGCAGATGAAGTAGTTGACTCCCGCAGCCTTGAAGTCCTGAATCCACTGGGCGATCTGCTCGGGCGTGCCCACTGGCCCCCACTCTCCTAGATCCATCGCTTGACTCAGTTCCGGATAGTAAGTGTGAATGTACTTTTCAAGTCCACGCTGCGCTTCGTCCTGGCTATCTGCCACGTTCATCGTGACCTGATATGCCATGGTGTAGTCAGAAAGATCACGTCCTTCTTCGCTCACTGCCTCAGCGATCCGTTCACGTTGGGCGCTGAACTCCTCTGGATGACGCGCTCGACAGCAGGTCATCCAACCATTCCCGTAGCGAGCAATACGCCGTGAAGCCCTATCGATCACGCGCCGAACGCTTTCTTCAGTCACCTTGCTGGGGATCAACCGTGGATTGCTGACCACCCAGGTGGACGGGGGTTGCTGAATCGGCATGATAGGGCCCATTTCCGTCCCCGAATAGAACGAGATATCATCGTACTGGAAATATCTACCGTGGAAGTCGACTTTGCCCGTAGTCCACAGGTCGCGTAGCACGACCAAGCCTTCCTCAAAGATGTCAGCTCTTTTGGAGAAATCGAGCTGGAGGGCTTGGTACTCCCTGCGCACCCCTTCTTCAGGGCTGCCCATGCACGCACCTAAGATCGTGCGACCGTTGGAAAGCACATCTAACGTAGCCCACTCCAATGCTAGATAGAGCGGGTTTCGCGTGGCGGTGACCAGGCAACCTGTGCCCAAACGAACTCTTGAGGTTCGCTGGGAGAGCGCGGCCAACAACTGTAAGGGTTCGTAACGCGGCTTGGAAAACAAGCTGTCCCCAACCCAAACGGAGTCAAACCCCTTCTCTTCCACGACCACAGAAAGATCAAGTAAGTCGTTCAAGGTATAGACCTCTGCAAGGAGGGGTTCACGATTGTTGACATTGACGCCGAATTTAACCATAATCACCTCGTTATAGTCATTTGGATTGGGTCAGAGTCCCATGATTGTGAGAGGTCCATGCATCGATGGGCTGTTCGATAGCTTCCCTCTCGATAGCTTCCCTCGGCACTCGAATGTGCTCCGCCATCAAGTGTGCGGCCTCATCGGGCTCCGAGCGCTTCACCGCGTTCAAGATCGCCTCGTGCTCACTCTTAGAGTTGTCAATTCCACGGCGCAGCATGAGAGATTTCAACCGGTATCGTTTCAAGTGGTCCATCAACTGGGCATACATATCTTGGAGGAATTGGTTCCCCGACCGCTCGACGAATAAAGCGTGGAACTGAGCGTTCAACCGGAAATATTCATCGATGTTTTCGTTCTGTCCTTCAACTCCCATACGCTTTTGCAAACGGTGGAGCGTTTCCAAATCATCCTGGGAGATCTGCGGTACAGCAAGTCTCACTGCTAACGCTTCTAACGCTTCACGCACTTGAACGAACTCTAGAAACTCTTCCGGGCTAAGCACCGCGACGATGGCACCGCGACGAGGATAAATAGTCACTAGCCCTTCCACAGCAAGCGCTTGGAGCGCTTCGCGAATAGGTGCTCTGCTAATGTGCAAACGTTCCGCCAGGCTGACTTCACGCAGACGCTCCCCCGGGGTGAGCCGATGGGATAAGATTTCTTCCTTCAGGTGCTCGTATACCTGTTTGCTTAATGTACGTTTCTCCATGGTATTGAGTTCTTCCCTTAGATTGTCGACAACATGCAGTATACCAAAACGTCCTCCCAATGTCAAGGGCGAGAGTTGGTGCGCCAAGAGATCAGCTACAGTCGCAGACAGCTCCCTGGGGAACTGTGGCATCGGGAGTTGGTCGCGGCTTATTAGCCTGGGTCTGCTCTCTGCTCCTCGTCAAGCTCCTTGCCCGCTAGAAGCCGCGCTTACCGCTGTGATAGGGGCCATACGCCCCTACAGTCGGAGGCGACATGAGGAATAAGATTTAGCATTAGAACTTTCTCGTCCATTCTTTGGGCCAGCGCTCGATGACCACTTTGCTTTGGGTGAAGAACTCCACGGCGTCGCGACCTTGCCCGTGCAAGACACCGAAGAAACTCTCCTTCCAGCCGCTGAAGGGGAAAAAGGCCATCGGGGCCGCCACGCCGATGTTGATGCCGATGTTCCCCGCTTGCGCCTCGTAACGGAATTTGCGCGCCGCTGCACCGCTATTAGTGAATAAGCAGGCCATGTTGCCATACTTCGCGTTGTTGACGAAAGCGATCGCGTCGTCCACGCTCTTCACGTGCATGATACCCAAGACCGGGCCGAAGAGCTCAGTGCTGGCAATCTTGCCCTCGGGTGGGATGCCATCTAAGACGGTGGGGCGGATAAAGTTGCCTTGTTCGTAGCCACGAATGGATGCCTTTCTCCCATCCACGACCACTTTGCCACCTTCGTCTACTCCCTGTTGGATCAGCCCCTCGATGCGGGCTTTGCTCTGTGGGGTGATCACCGGCCCCATCTCGACGCCGTCATCGAGGCCATAGCCTACCACGCGATCCCTGGCTGCATCTGCAAGGGCTGCACTGAACCACTCGCGGGCCTCACCCACGGTGATGGCCAGCGAGCCGGCCAAACAGCGCTGCCCAGCGTTCCCGAAGAAGCTGTCAGCGGCGATGCGGGTGGTCATCTCCATCTCCGCATCCGGTAAGATGATCAGCGGGTTCTTGGCTCCTCCATTCGCCACGACACGCTTTCCATTGGCCGCCGCACGGCTGTAAATATGCTTGGCCACAACCGTGGAGCCGACGAAGCTGATCACCTGAATCAGGGGATGATCGAGGATGGCATTGACGGTGTCGGGACCACCGTTCACCAGATTCACTACGCCACTCGGGAAACCAACCTCTTCTTCGAGCAGTTGGAAAATCCTTTGCATCGTCATGGGAGTTCGCTCGGAAGGTTTAACGAGGTAGGTGTTCCCGGTCGCCAGCGCATAAGGCATATACCAGAAAGGAACCAAAACGGGGAAATTAAAGGGTACGATGGTGGTCGCCACGCCCACCGGCTGTCGAATCATGAATTCGTCAATGCCACGGGCGATGTCCTCCGAGTTGTATCCCTGCATCAAGATGGGGATGCCACAAGCTACCTCGACGTTCTCAATTGCCCGACGCATCTCTCCTCGCGATTCATCCAGGGTCTTGCCATTTTCCATCGTGATGAGACGCGAGAGTTCCTCGAAGTGTTCCTCGAGTAAGTTCTTCAACTTGAAGAGATACTGGACGCGCTCAACGGCCGGGGTATGTCGCCAGTCGTCGAAGGCGGCCGCGGCAGTCTGCGCGGCCTGGTCCACCTCCGCTGCCGGGGAGAGTGGCACTCGCGTCAGCAACTCTCCGGTGGCGGGGTTGTTCACCTTCAGGGACTCCTGAGCAGTCGAACGCTGCCACTGGCCATTGATGTAGTTAAGCAGTTGTTCGTCGTTTACCATCGGTCCTCCTTTAAGGCTATCTGACACGACATACTATCACCTAAGAACTGAACTCAGGGATGATGCTCCTCCCGTACTCCTCCACGATGTGCTCCTCCTCGCCACACATCAGATAGATGTTAAACTGCGACACCCCGATCTCTGCCAATTCCTTGAGCCTGGCGATGTGAGCGTCCACCGGGCCATTGAGGCCAAAGGAATCAATGATCTCATCGGAGATGAAGCCCAGATGGCCGGCGTCCTTGTCGGCATGTCGTAGGTAGTCATATCCCTTTCGACCTTCGATGGAGTCGGCCAGGTGTTTGGGAATAACCTCCCCTGACTTACCATATTTCTCTACCAGGTCGGCCACATGGTTGCCTACCATGGCCGGGAACCAGCGAATCTGCGCCCGCCCTTCGTCCAGATCATCGGAGAGCCATACCGGCGCTGCGGACATCACGCTTAGCTTGTTAGGATCTTTCCCAGTTGCTTTGGCAGCCTCCTTCGCCTGACCTGAGAACCATTTGACCAACCAGGGGTCGGCCAACTGGATGATCAAACCGTCGCCATGTTCCCCGGCGACCCGAAGCGCCTTGGGGCCATAAGCGGCAATCCAGATGGGCACATTCTCCGCAGCCCAGGGGAACTTTACCTCCACGCCATCGAGTTTGACGACTTTGCCCTGCGTCAGCGTGCGCACCGTCTCCACGCATTCGGCCAGGTGCTGCAACGTCATCGGTTTACGATGGAGCACGCGCCGCGAACTGTCCCCTCGCCCGATGCCCATGGTCACCCGTCCACCGCTCAGTCGGCTCATCGCGGCGAACAGGCTGGCCGTGACCGTCCAATCGCGCACGCCGGGGTTGGTCACACAGGTGCCAAACCGTAGCTTCTCCGTGTGAGCTATGCAGTAGGACATCGTGGCATAGCATTCTTGCCAGAGCACGTGGCTGTCGAAGAACCAAGCATGCTTGAACCCCGCCGCCTCCGCCTGCCGGCACAGCGCCACCGTCCGCTGGGGTTCCATGTCACCTTTGAAGGTAATCGCAAATTCCATAAATCCCCCCCTTAATGACTTAAATATTTCTTTAATCCACCAACGTATCCACCCAGCTGAGCGCCTGATCCAAGCCGCGCAGGCCCTCGTCAATCTGCGCCTCGCTGATGATCAGCGGCGGGGCGATGATCAAGGTATTGATCATGCCGACCATGTAGACGCCGCCGGCCAAGGCCTTGCCTGTGGCCTGCGCCAGCACGCTGGGGCCACCCTTGACCTTGACGCCGTACTCGTCGAACGGTTCCTTGGTTTTGCGATCCTTGACCAGCTCCACGCCGCAGAACAGGCCTACGCCGCGCACCTCACCCACACAGGGATGTCGCGCCTGGAGCTGGCGTAGCTTGTCGAGTAGATAGTTGCCCTTCCGCTTGGCCGCCGGGATCAGCTGCTCATCTTCGTAGATCTGGATCGTCTCCAGCGCCGCGGCCACGGTCATGGGGTGGCCGGAGTAGGTGTGCCCGAGATTAAAGAAATTATCATTGAAGTGCGCTGCGATCTCCTCATTGACAATCGTGCCTGCCAGCGGCAAATAGGCCGCAGTGATGCCCTTCGCCACGGCCATGATGTCGGGCACCACCTCCCATAGGTCGCAGGCGAACCACTCGCCGCAGCGTCCGAAGCCGCTCATCACCTCATCGGCGATGAGCAAGGCGCCATGCTTGTGGCAGATCCTAAGCAATTCGGGCAGGTACTCCGGCGGTGGGACCAGGATGCCGTTCGAGCCCACCACCGGCTCGACGATCACCGCGGCCACGGTGTCGCCTTCGAGGGTGAGCATCTCGTCAATGTAGTCCAACGTCTTCATCACGCTGCCGAAGACGGTGCGATACTCATAGGGATCGGGAGCTTTGAGGATGCCAGGGATGGCCGGTTCGGTGGCCCAGCGCCGCGGGTCGCCGGTGAGCGCGATCGAGCCGCAGGTCGAACCATGGTAGGAGCGATAGCGTGAGATGATCTTCTGCTTCCCGGTGAACCAGCGTGCGATCATCAGTGCTGCCTCGATGGCCTCAGTTCCACCGGGGGAGAAGAACGTTTTACACAGGTCACCCGGCGTGATCTCGGCCAGCTTCTTGCCCAACTTGGCGCGGGCTTCGCAGGTAAAGCCGGGCGCGATATAGGCAAACTTGCTTGCTTGCGCTTGAATCGCGCGGTTGAGGCGTTCGTTTTTATGACCCAACTGCGAGCACATCAATTGGGAAGAGAAGTCCAGATAGCGCCGGCCCTCGGCGTCGGTGAAGTACACCCCTTCGGCAGCGACAATTTGCTTGGGATGAACGTTCTTCTGGAACGACCAGGTGCCAAACACGTACTGTTGGTCCATCTGCTCGATCTCGTTCACGCCAGCCCTCCTTGGGGTGCGGCATTGAGCAGTTCGCTCGAGATGGTCCGCTCGACGAATTTGCCGCGGCCACGCTCAGCCTTCAGTTCCCCCTCTTCCACGATGACCTCGCCGCGCGAGATGGTGATCACCGGCCAGCCGGTCAGCTCCCGCCCCTCGTAGAGGCTGTAGTCCGAGTTGCTGTGCATGGCTTCAGCCGTGACCGTCCTCTTGAGCTGGGGATCGACGATCACGATGTCGGCATCCTTGCCCACCTCGAGCGAGCCCTTGTGCTGCAAGCCGTGAATCTTGGCGGTGTTTTCGCTGAGCAGTTGCGCCAGACGGCTCAGCGAGATGCGGCCTTGGTTGACCCCTTCGCTGAACATATAGGGCAGCAGCGTCTCCACACCCATGCCGCCGTTGGGCACCTTGGAGAACAGCTCCCGGCCCAGCAGCTTCTGCTCGGTGCTGAAGGGGCAGTGGTCCGTGCCCATACAGGGAATGTCCCCCCTCTCGATACCGCTCCACAGCGCCTCGTTGTCCTTCTTGAGACGCATTGGTGGAGTCATGATGTAGTTCAGGCCGTCCTCTTGCGCGTAAACGTCTTTGGTGAATTCTAGATATTGCGGACAGGTCTCCATCATGATCGGATAGCCCTGGTGCTGAGCCTGACGCAGATGATTCAAGCCTTCTTCGGTGCTCAGATGCACCACGTAGAGCGCTGAGCCGGCCGCCTTGGCCAGCTCAATCGAGGTGGCAATCGAAGTGCCTTCCACGAAGTTGGGCCGGCTGTCGTAATGCTGCATCCAGGAGACCTTGCCCCGGGCCTCCTGCTCTTGCATCAGCTGCTCCACCACATCAGCGTTCTCAGCATGAATCAACACCAGGCCGTTGTGCCGGTGCGTCTCCTGCAGCATCTTGAACAAGAAGCCGTCGCCCACGTGAAAACCCTCGCGCTTGTAGGGCAAAAAGAGCTTGAAGGTCGGCATGCCCAGCTCGATTAGCTTTTGGACGTAATCCAAGTTCTGTTGAGTCTCAGTAGTAAAGCTGGGATGAAAGCTGTAATCCACCACCACTTTTGGCTCAGCCAGCTCGCGGCGCGCCTGGATGTGATCCAGAATGTCTACGTCCTTACCATGAATGGCAAAGTCAATAACTGAAGTGACCCCGCCGAAGGCAGCAGCCACCGTGCCTTGGTAGAAGTCATCGGCCGAGATGGTGCCCTGAAACGGCAGCTCCAGGTGCACGTGAGGGTCAATCGCGCCCGGCAGCACCACTTTACCGGTCGCATCGATGGTGCGTTTGCCTTCAAGCTTGTCCTCACTAAGGATAGCAATCTCTTCGCCACGCACGCCTAGCGAGCAGTTCCGTACCCTACCGGGCGTGACCACCTTCCCGTTCGCAATCACCAGATCGTACATGAGCCTCTCCTTTCTTCTTTTGTCCTACAGTTCGACGAGCTGGCTGTAGAGGTCCGGGCGGCGGTCACGGAAGAACTGCCACACCTTACGCACCTCTGCGATTTGATCCAGATCCAGATCTGCTACCAATACCTCGTCTTCGTCCTCACCGGCTTGGGCGACGATCTGGCCGCGAGGATCACAGAAATAACTGGAACCGTACCACTTGCCGATGTCCCATGGTTGTTCATGACCCACCCGATTGATCGCGCCCACGAAGTACTGGTTGGCCACAGCGTCTGCGGGTTGTTCCAACTTCCAGAGGTATTGGCTCAAGCCAGCCACGGTAGCCGAAGGATTAAACACGATCTCTGCTCCACCCAGGCCCAGAGCACGCGCGCCTTCGGGGAAATGGCGATCGTAGCAGATATAAACTCCCACTTTACCGAACTGGGTTTGGAATACGGGATAGCCCAGATTCCCAGGCCGAAAGTAGAACTTTTCCCAAAACCCTGGCTTGCAGTGAGGGATATGGGTCTTGCGGTACTTACCGAGGTAGGTGCCATCCGCATCTATCACCGCAGCGGTGTTGTAGTAGACGCCCGTCATGTCTTCCTCATAGACCGGAACGATCATTACCATTCCATGTTTCTTGGCCACTTCTTGCATAAGCCGAGTGGTTTCCCCCTCAGGGACCTTCTCGGTAAGGTCGTACCAGCGGGTACTCTGCTCCGCGCAGAAGTATGGTCCGTAGAACAATTCCTGCAAGCACAGCATCTGGACGCCCTGTTGCGCAGCCTGCTCGATGAGCTTGAGGTGCTTCTCGATCATGTTGCGCTTGATAACCTCGTTGGATTCGGTTACCGGTGTGTTGAGAGAGGCTTGGATGAGCCCTCCCTTGACAACTCTGGCCATAATGCCTCCTTGCTATAGCCCTTAGCGGTCAACATGCGCTTTTCGCTTGGGCTTTCTCAGCTATGGGGTTAGCGCAGTATACAACTAAATTTTTCCTGGAGTCAAGGGCAGGTTGTGCTGGCACCTCTCCAGTTTGAGGATCATAGCCTTCTTCCCAGCTTAGCGGTTACCCTATTGATCTTGCCGGGCAAACGTGCTAGACTAAACCTGTGCCAGGTAAGCGGTAGCAACGGGGGTGATCGGCCGTGAACTGTGATGACCGGGGTAGACCCAAGCAACTCAGGGTGGCTCTGGCGATAGCTATGTTATTAGTGCTCGCAGCGTTTGTCGGAAATGCGGCTCCGGCGGGCACATCTACCTCTTTAAGCTGCCTGGTTGCCCCCAGCTTCTCCCTGGCCAAACTGGCCGACGGCCCGAGCTGGCCAGGAGGAGGCAGATTACTGGCTTTGTCAAGCTCGAAACGTCTCCAAGGAGCTAAACTAGGGTGCCTGGCCCAGACGCATCCAGCGCGGTCAAAGCCGTCGGCCACTCACTCCCCCACGGTCACCCAGACGCCGGCCCAGCAGGTGACGCTTTGGCGCAGCTCGGAATCACTACTGACTTTGCTGCGCTTGCAGGATCCGGTCTACCAACAGCTCTCCGGCGATCAGTCAAGGGCCACGCGAGATTATTTCCTGGCCATCGGCAATTTGGCCTCACTGGCCACCAGAATCAACTGGGTCAGCCGGCTGGTCAAGCCGCTGCTCACCGAGGATGCCCCCGATGCCGAACTGCAGTTGCAGTTCGGTCAGGCCTCCTTGAAGGCTAAACTGGATTTCATGGCCGGGCTGTTGCAATATGTGGTGGAGAGCTTGCGCTCCTCCTCGGCACCGCTGCCCTCCGGCGAGGGCGTCACGCTGGTCTTCAACTTCAACGGGGTCATCGTAGATGTGTCCACCGCCTTGAAAGGCGCGCCGGCCAATAGCCCCAAAGGGGGAAAGCGCATCGGCCTGGATCACATCACCGTGACCATCAGCCGCGGTGGCTTCAGCAGCGCTGCCGAGCTGAACCCCGCTGACTTCACCATCACCCGTGGTCACCTGCAACTGCGGTTCCATCTCGGCCTCGACTCGATCACCTCCACTACCAACTTCACCAAGGAGGAAGGGCTGACCAAAGAGGTGCTGGAGGTCAGCGCTCGATGGGGCGGCATAGATTGGGTGGGACAGGCGACCTTCGCTCCAGGCTTGCAGGAGTATAAGTTGCGCGCTTCGCTCAACCCCAACCTGGCGATCTCCACCAGCTCGCTCTGGACGCCGGAAGGGTTTGTGCCCGGCTTCGGTTTCAGCTTGAACTTCTGCGTGGTCGGCTGCGGCAGCCCGTGAAGCACTCCTCCCAATTCGCCGGGCGTACGATCATAGTCGGCATCGCAGGTGGCATTGCCGCCTACAAGGCCGCAGCGCTGGTCAGCCGTCTGCGCCAGGAAGAAGCTCAGGTTCAGGTGATCATGACCCGCGCCGCGCGGCGCTTCGTCTCCCCACTGACCTTCGCGGCCCTCTCCCATCGTCCGGTGCTGAGCGACCTTTTCCGCGATGAGCCCTTGGGTCACGTGAACCTGGCCCACCGGGCGGAGCTGATCGTGGTGGCCCCGGCAACCTATGATCTGATCGGCAAAGTGGCCCACGGCCTGGCCGATGACTACCTGACGACGACCATCGCAGCCTCTCGGGCTCCAGTGCTCTTCCTGCCGGCGATGGAGTCGCAGATGTATGAGAATCCCATCCTCCAAGCTAACAAGCGCGCACTAGAAG
The DNA here is from genome assembly GCA_913053845.1 of uncultured bacterium. Lineage (GTDB taxonomy): Bacteria > Bipolaricaulota > Bipolaricaulia > RBG-16-55-9 > DRJF01 > DRJF01. Next base: position 58,947 of record CAJXGD010000002.1, read on the forward strand.
AGTTGGGTTATCGCTTTTTGGCGCCGGAGCGCGGCCGGCTGGCCAGCGGGCGAGAGGGGCTAGGACGCTTCCCGGAGCGGGAAACGATCCTGAAGGCCATCGCAGCGATCTTGCAGGAGAGTGCGCTCTTGACCGGTTGGCAGATCTTGGTGACCGCCGGGCCGACGCGTGAGCGACTCGACCCGATGCGTTGCCTGAGCAATCGCTCCTCGGGCCGGATGGGCTATGCGCTGGCGCGGGCGGCTCGGGAGTGGGGGGCAGAAATCCTCTTGATCTCTGGTCCGACCACGCTGCAGCCCCCGCCGGGAGTGAGCTTCATTGGGGTGGAAAGTGCTGAAGAGATGAAAGATGCCGTGCTGAAGAATGCTCCAGCCCAAGATGCGATCCTCATGGCCGCCGCGGTAGCCGACTGGCGGCCGGCTCGTAGAGAAGCAAAAAAAATCTCCAAATCCGGTCAAGATAAGCTGGTCCTGACCCTGGAGCGCACCCCGGATATCTTGCAAGCGCTGGGAGAGAATAAACACCCTGGCCAGTTATTGATCGGCTTCGCCGCCGAGACCGATGAACTGGCGGCCAAGGCACGTGCCAAGCTGACCGCCAAGCATCTGGACCTCATCGTGGCCAACGAGCTGACCCGTGGGGATGCCGGACCGGAAGCTGAGACGAATATTGCCACCCTGATCTACCCGGATGGCAAAGAGGAGAACCTGCCGCTGCAGAGCAAACTGGCGTTGTCACGGGAGATACTGCGGCGGATGCTGGGTCTGCGCTCTGCCTAGACCAGGAACGGCAGCAAGAAGAAAAGCAGGATGAACTGCAACAGCAAGAACAAGAACCCTCTGGCCGGCAGAGGCGAGTTGTTTTGAGGCGGCTGCGCGGCGGGTGCCTCGCTGAGCGAAAAAGTGGTGCTGAAGCTGCCGTCATAGGTGATTTGCCAGGGTTGGGAGATGTCAATGGCTGAGGGCAAGAGTATCACCCCGGCACGGACCGTGTTGGCCTCGAAGAAACCCGCTTCAAACTTGTCGGCCACTGGGTGAACGCTGTCGGCAGCGATCAGATAACTGAGCGCTCCCTGCTGGAAGGAGAGCTTGAGAGGGGAGAAGAAGGAGCGCCTGGTGGGCACTACCAAGGTGAGCAGTGCCTTCTGTCCCACGAAGGGGGCGATGGCCGTCTTGAGCTCTGGCTTCAGTTTGCTCTGCATGACGGCCTGGTTGATATAGACGAAGGCCAGCACGAACTGATCTTGATCTTTGGTCACGAAAAGGGTAGCGATCAGGTTGGGGTTGATGCCGGTCTTTTGGCTGATCTGTTGCTTGGCTAATTGCTCAAGCGCGTTCTGCGCCGAGCCGTTGAAGCTGACAAGACCCAGTGACAACACCAACGATAGAACTATTGCCAACGGTGCTATCCGTCGCATCAGATAACCCTCCTTCTCACGGTGCCATTTCTGCCAGTTGCTTGGCCTACACCGTACCGCTGCCAGCCAAGAAGAAGATCAAAGCGCCCAAGAAGACCAACCAAAAGAGGAAAGCGAGCGTCAAGGGACCGATGACCATTTAGAGCACCTCCTTTTCCACTTAGAGCTAGACTATACTATAGCATATTTTCGAGCGAACGACAAGAGCCAGAGTTGTCCAATACGAGATGAGCCTGAAGGCCACCCCTGTTTCTCAGGCAAGACGAACCTGGGCAGCGGGAGCGCTGGAGGCGGCCCGCAGGGCGCGCGCTGCCTCCTCCGGGGGGACCGGATTAACGTAGAGACCGCTGCTCCATTCCAGGCCGGCCAGCTTGGTCAGACGGGGCAGCAGCTCCAGGTGCCAATGATAGCTTGCCTCAAGAGCCTGTGGCAGCTCGCCAGGCTCAGCGGGGAGAGGTGCCGTGTGCAAATAAAAATTATAGGCCCAGCGCCCGGCCCCTAAGAATCCTCGCAATCGGGCCAGGGTGCATTGCAATATTCGGGCAAAGGAGCTGATCTCTGTGCTAGAGAGCTGGCAGAAATCGTGCCGGTGGACCAGAGGCAGAATCCAGCATTCATAAGGGAGCCGCGCAGCATACGGGGACCAAACCAAAAAATGTTCATCTGATTCGATGACGCGCTCCCCTGAGCCGAGCTCCCGCTCGATAGTCTGGCAATAGAGACAGCGACCGCCTTCGGCATAGGACCGTTGAGCGATCTCTGTCTCAGCTTCGATCAGCGGGGGCAACCAAGGCAGGCCGATCAGTTGGGCGTGCGCATGGGCTCGTGAGGCTCCCGCGGCCCGGCCCTGGTTCTTGAAGAGTGACAGGTAGCGCAGGGTCTTGTGCTGTGCCAAGGCCCTCATCCGTTGCTGATAGGTAAAGATCACTTGCTCCGCCTGCTGCGGCGGCAGATCGGGGAGGTCGAACCGGTGCTGAGGCGTCTCGATGATCAGCTCGTGAGGTTCGACTATGGGGTATTTGTTGGGGATGACCCGTATTTGCCAGCCGGGACTGTCCGGCGCTCCCGCCCGCAGGGCCCATAATTCCGCCGGGGTCTCCGCTTCGTGACCTGGGCAGAAGGGGCAGGCAGCCTCATCCTGCGGCGTGGCTACCTGCGGCCAATCTGAGGGTCTTTGCGCCCTTCCGGCCACGAACAGGACGCGACGCCCGCTGAAGATGTCGGTTTTTACTTCGGTCATGCTCCTCCTTGGGGGGTAAGGCCTGTCTTGGGCAGCCACAGAGGGCTGCCCCTACTTGACTCGCAACTCGACGCTGCCGAAGTCAGCCGGGATCACCAGATCGGCCAGCTCTAGGTGCCGGGAGATAATCCGATGTTCTCGCTCCAGGACCTCTTGGAGGAAGGAATCAAAGCGATCCCGGGCGCGACGCCGGCGGTCGGCCTGGGTCTGGCGATAGTCACGGGCGATGAAGATGTGAAAGTCGGCAAATTGCAGCCGGGTAGTATAGGTCCCCTCAGCGATGAGCACCTGCCAACTGTGGGTGTCCAGCTCCTCGGTGGTGATCCGGTCTTCGTCGTAGATCACCAGCGGCTTGAATATCGGGTTCTCATCGCGCTTGAAGGAGCGCAGATTGGCATCCAGAAAATCCAGTTTGACCTCGTAGGTGCCGACCTGCTCCAGATTTCTACGACGCATCTCATGATTGGTCTGGGGGGGAAAGACGAAATAATCGTCCTGTTGCACTATGCCCGTCTGCGCTCCCGCTGCGAAGAGCAATCGGGCGAGCTCGGCGGCCAGCTCGGACTTGCCCGAGCCGGATTCGCCTCCTACGGTGATGACGTATTTGTCCTGAAGACGGCTGGTCAACAGCCGGCAGATCTCAGCGGCGCGCGCGGTATGATAAGGCTCGATCAACAGCTTATCCCCGATCATCTGCTCCTCCGGTCTGGTATAGTTTCATATGAGTCATCCGGGCCGAAGTACAACGCCGCCAACTCCTCCAGCGCGATATCATTGTCCGGGGTAGGCTGGGTGAAATAATCTGGAATCGGCAGCCCCCCAGGCGCCGCAGGCGACTGGGGGGCGCGCAGCTCCGTGAGCAGGCTCATATACCCCTTGGCGGTGCTCTCCCAAGTATAGCGGTTGGCTACCCGCTCGATCCCGGCTTGGCGATAGCGCTGCCATTTCGCCGGAGAGCTGAGCAGCACGAGCAGGGCGCGGGCTATCTCCGAGGGATCGGTCGGGTCCACCAGCAGGCCATACTCGCCTCCGGTCCGCCGGTCAGAGAGGCTCTCTGCCGGACCTCCGTTGCGGGTGACCACCGCGGGCAGGCCACAGCTCATCGCCTCGAGTGGAGCCAGGCCAAAGGGCTCATAGAGCGCGGTCAAGGCGAAGACCGAGCGCCGGCGGGCGGCCAGACGATAGGCCGCAGCCAGCTCGGCCTGGTCATTCAACGGGAAGGAGGTGACCACCGGCCACAGAGCGTGTTCGTCCAACAGGGCGGCGATCTCAGCTAAGATAACACCTGCCTCACCCTCGAACTGGGATCGCTCTCTTAGAGGGTTCTCCGCACCCCGCACGGCGACCGCCAAGTTGGCCGTGGCCCGCAGCTTCTCGTTCTGGGCAAACGCTTTGACCAACCCCAGATGATTCTTCTTGCGGTCCAGCCGACTGGAGCAGATCACCCAGGGCAGCTCCCGTCGCTCCGGTGCCAAATCGCGCGTCAGCGCCGCTTCGATGCGCCGCCGGAGCAGCGCATCCAGTTCGTGGGGTTCAGTGGAAAAGACCCGGCGATTGACGCCGGGAGGGATGACCGCCCAGCGCGGGCCACTCCGGCTCCGCGAGCGCAGCGCCCCGTGATAGGCCCGATGGCCATACTGATCCTGCTGCTCTTGGTGGGTGCTGGTGATCAGGCCGGCCGCGTGGCTCATGGCCACCCGCTCGGCCATCAGGCGACGGGCGAAGTGAAAGCGTTGGTCCATAGCAGCCAGGTTCTCCCGGTTGACCTGAAGTTTGTCCATCTTCTGCGCTCCCAGCGAATGGGCGGTCCAGGTGAAGGGGAGGCCCGTCTCTCGCTGCAGCAGGGCCGCAGTCAGTCCGCCGTCGGCGTAGTGGGCTGTGACCACGTCCGGGGAACTGCCCCCCTGCTGATAGAAATCCAGGATGCCCCTTAGCCAATCGGTTCCTAGATAGGGCCAAAGCGCTTCCTTGGGCAAGAACCCCGGTGGACCGCAGGGGATGCGCACGATCCGCACCCGCGGATGGCCCGGATAGGCATCCAGTGGAGCAGAGAATTCCGGCCAAGCGGGATCACTAATCTGGCGGGTGACGATGTCAACCCGATGGCCCAGCTCCGCCAACGCCAACGCCGTCTCCTTCACGTAAACCAACTGGCCGCCAAAGTCGGGATGCTCGGTCCAATAGCTATCCTGAGGGTCGAAATTCCCTTGAGGATTGAGGAAGATAATCTGCATGGCCCGCTACCCCTTGATTGACCCGGCCAAGATGCCGCGCACGAAGTAGCGCTGTAACGATAAGAAGACGATCAGCGGCACGATCATGGAGATGAAGGCTGCAGCGGTAAGCAATTGCCAGTCCTCGCCGTAGGAGCCGATGAGGTTGGAGATGGTCAAGGTGAGCGGGGCCACCCGTGGACTTCCTCCGACGTAGATGAGGGCCACGATCAAGTCATTCCAGACCCACAAAAACTGGAAGATGGTCATCGCGGCGATGGCCGGCACCGATAGGGGCAGCACCAAGCGGGTGAAGGCGGCGAAGTGAGAGGCCCCATCGAGGAAGGCTGACTCGAAGAGCTCCTGGGGCAATCCCCCCATAAAATTCCTCAGCATGTAGATGAGCAAGGGCAGCCCGTAACCTGTGTGGGCCAGCCACAGTCCCCAATAGGTCCCACTGAAGTGCAATTTAGCGTAGATCTGGAGCACCGGAATGAAGGTCATCTGGAGCGGGACGACGATCAGGCCGACCACGAGCAAGAAGAGTAGATTACGACCGCGAAACTTCATCCAGGCGAAGGCATAGGCGGCAAAAGAGGCGAGTATAACGGGAATGATCGTGGCCGGGATGGTGATCTTCAGGCTATTCAAGAAGGACCGCCATATCCCAGTGTTGATCAATACTTTCTGATAGTTCTCGATCGTGTACTGGGTGAGGTTGAAGGGGTGTGCAAAGACGGTCCACCAACCGGAGTGGATGATATTTGCCTCAGGGCGAAAGGAGCTGATTAAGAGCCCCACCGTAGGCAGTAGCCACAAGAAGCCGATGAGGATGATCACGAGGTGCAGAGGACCCCTCTCTAAGGTTCGCAGCAGTTTGGCAATCATCGGACCGCCTCCTGTGCACGCAGTTGGCGGATGTTAATCACAATGAAGGGTATGATCAAGAGCAGCAAGATGACTGCAATGGCGCTGGCTCTGCCGAAATCGAAGAACTGGTACATCGTTTTGACCATGAGGTTGGCAATCACCTCGGTGTCATAATTGCCGTTGGTCATCACATAGACGATGTCGAAGATCTTCAGGACGAAGATGATGATCGTGGTGGTCACCACCGCGATGGTGGGTTTCATAAACGGGATGGTGATACTCCAGAAGACCTGCCATTCATTAGCCCCATCGATGCGCGCGGCGTCCAAGAGCTCACGAGGAATCCCCTTATAGGCGGCAGAGAGGAGGACCATGCAAAAGCCGGTCCAAACCCAGATGCCGGTGACGATCAGGGCCAGATTGTTGGCCCAAGGCCGATTGATCAGCCAAGCTTCCGGCTGGAAGCCCGCCTGACTCAGGATAAAGCGGAGCAACAAGGCGATGAGCAAGACCGGCAGCAACGGTGGCCCCCAGAGGTGATCGCGCAGGGCCACCAGCAGGAGTAACCCTCCACCAAGACCAACCAGTAACTGCCAAGGGGCAAAAGGAATAAACAGGTACGTCCAACTACCCGGCTTCGCTGCCCCGATGCCTTGGGCGAGATAGGCCGCGGCCAGCAGGGCCAAGCCGGCCACGATGCTCACCCCCACGAAGTCTAGGCGATGTCCCTCATGCCAGCCGCGAATGGCCTCCCAACTGCCGCGCGTCAGACCGATCAGGAAGAGGAGCAAGCCCACGGCGGCCAGCAGGGCCAGCAGCACCTGGAGCGGACGCTGCACCGGCGGCTGAGCGACGAACCGGCCCATATTGACCAACAAGGCGTTCAGCAGGCCAATTTGGGGGAATCCTGGCGGGCGATAGGCGTAGACAAACCTCCAGATGACCGAGGCAGCGGTGTAGGAGATGGCCATGGGCAGGAAGATGACCGATTTGGCCGTCGCCTCATAGCGCACCCGGTCGAACAACACTGCCAGCAGCAACCCGAAGCCGACCGCAACCGAGGTCATGAGGACGATCCATAAGAGGTTATTGCGCAGGGCGATGAGCACGGACTGGTCGTTGAATGCCCTATTGTAGTTGAGGAACCCGACGAAGTTTTTGGGATAGATCCCCGAGAAACTAAAGAAACTTTGGTAAATCGTGACCAGTGTAGGATAGATGAGAAAGAAAGTCACTATGATCAAAGCAGGTGCTAGATATAGCCACTGTTCCCCACCTCGATGCTTCATGACTCAATCCTGCTTTGCTGTCCCAAAGTTAAGAATAGAGAGGGGCGAGGCCCGATGACGACCTCGCCCCCGGCGTATCTTACTTACAGTTGCCTACCGGTCCGGTCGCTGCCCCCGACTTGTAGGCGCTATCGGCGGACGCCTCCAAGTTACAGAGGATGGTCGTTAGTGGTTTGCTGCCCTGGACGAAGTCGAGCACCGCGCTCCAGAAGGATCCGGAACCGACGGCGGCCGGCATCAGATCAGAGCCGTCGAAGCGGAAGACCTCAGCACTGGAGAGGATTTTCGCGGCCTTAGCAGTGACAGGATCGGGATAGGCGCTGGCAGGGACGTCCTTATTGACCGCCAGCCGACCGGGGTTCACCTTGGCCCACAGTTCTTGGGCTTCGACCGAGGCGAAGTATTCGATCAGTTGGTGCATCTCAGGCGAGTCCTTGAAAGCGACGAACACGTCTCCGCCTCCCTCCAGGGGCGCTGGGCCGCTATTAAAAGAAGGGAAGGGGAAGATATTGAAGTCCTTACCGGCCACCAGCTTGGGGTGTGCTTTCAGGATGAAGCTCAAGATGAAGGTGGCCTGGCGGTGCATCATGCACTCCGGTGGGGTGGTGTTCAGACCGGCCACCGAGTCACCAAAGTTGGTAGACAAGATGCCCTTGCGACCACCGAAGGCCATGCCATCGTTGGCAAAGAGGCCGAAGAGTTGGAAGACCTCCCGCACGCGAGGGTCGGTCCAGGGGATGTCGTGGGCTACCCATTGATCGTACACCTTAGGCCCTGCCGAGCGGAGCATGAAGTCTTCCATCCAGTCGGTGCCCGGCCAACCGCTGGCCGCACCGCTTTCCAGACCGATGCACCAAGGCGTGTTGCCGTCTTTGACCATTTGGTCTTGCAGTTGCAGCAGCTCACCAAAGGTTGAGGGGATTGTATACCCAAACTTAGCAAACTCCTTTGGGTCATACCAGACCAGGCTCTTGAGGCTGGCGACGGGGAAGATCCCGTAGAGCGTGCCATTCAAGGTGCCCAGATCGATGAAGGCCTTGGGCTGCTCTTTGAAGACAGCGGTCTGTTTGAACCAATCTAGGGAGACGAGGTTGCCCGCCTGGGCAAACGTATCCAACAGGCCTGGGTTGGGCAGGTTGGCCAGGTCCGGCGGGTTGCCTGAGGCCACGCGAGCGCCCAGCACGGTAGCCATGTTGCGGCTGACCGGCTCGACGTTGACCTTTATGCCGGTCTTCTGCGTGAAGGCATCCACGACTTTCTGAAACGCAGTGAGTTCTTGACCCGCAAAGCTGGTCACGAAGTCTAAGGTGCGCCCCTGGGCAGCCATGGCTGTAGCGGCCGTAGCTGCATTGGACGAGGTCAAGGTGAACATCGCCACCAGGGCGAACCCGGTGATGAGCAGTAGCGTCAAGCTTCGCTTCAACATGAGAATATCCCTCCTACGAGATCTGTTTTACGGGTGTACAGCCGGCCTTAGCAGACCGTGAGCGCTGTGATTTCATCTCCCACCCCCCTTGATGGTTGCCTCGTTGTGGGGCAACGACTGCGCTTCGCGCCGCGCTGGGCGCCAAACGGGTCATTTGCTTCCCAGCTTCAGAGTTCCACAGGATTCTCGCACGATGAGCTGGGTAGAGAATTTGATTTGCAGGGCCGGTTGGTCCGGCTCCTCGATGCGCCGGAGCAACCTCCGAGCGGCTACCCGACCCATCTCCTCCCGAAACACCCGCATCGTAGTCAGGCGGGGATCGGTATGTCGAGCGATGAAGCTATCATCGAAGCCCACAATAGCGACGTCTTCAGGAACTCGGAGGCCGGCTTTCCTAATGACTCGCATCGCCCCGGCGGCCGCCGTGTCATTGGCGGCGAATACCGCTGTGGGGACGGTTCTCGCCAGCAAGCGCTGCATGGCGATCTGGCCATAGGTGGTGATATCTTTTTGTCGGTCGCTGGGGTCCCTCAAGCCTTGGGCCACCAATGCTTGGCTCCAGTCTAGGCCATAGGCTTTCAGGGCCCGCCGGTAGCCCTCAAACCGTTCGGAGAAGCTCAGGTCATCCAGCCGCTCGGCGATAAACCCGATGGCCCTGTGTCCCAACTCCGCCAGGTGGGCGACCGCTTCGTAAGCGCTGTTAACGTTGTCAATGGTGACGCTGTCCACCTTGTCGAGGTCGAGGTGATTGTCCACCAAAACCAGGGGAACCCCTTGGCGCTTGAGCGACAGAATGGAGCTCTGCTTGAGATCACAGCCGGCCAGGATGAGGCCGTCCACTCGCTTAGCCTTGGGGAGCGCCTCAGTGTCGTTGGTGGAAAAGACCAACTGATAGCCCTGTTGCTGGCTGACCGTTTCTACTCCCTCTAGAATCTCGAGATAGAAGGCATCCGGCCTGAGCAGTTGTTGAGGGTTAACCAGAAAGCCGAGGCTTTCTGTTCGGTTGCGCGCCAAGCCGCGGGCGGTGGCATTGGGAATATAACCCAGGCGTTTGACAGTTGCTAGAATAGCGCTACGGGTACGCTCGCTGACCCCATCCTTGCTGTTGAGCGCCCGGGAGACGGTCGAAGGGTCAACTCCCACCTGTGCGGCGACGTCCTTCAGGGTAATGTCCATCTTGATCCCTGCCAGCGCAAGCGCTTGCGCTAACTTTAATCTAGTATAGCACCGATAGTCCAAATTGTCAATAGCTGCAGCGCGCAAGCGCTTGTCGCCGCGGGCAGAGATAGCTCCGCTGCAGCAGCCGAGTCAACCAGGTGCCACTTGCGGCCGGGCCTCCGGACCGCTATGCTGCTGCATCCAAATCTATTCGTTCAGTCCCAGCGGGAGAGGGGGAGTGCTAGCCAGATGATCAAGAACGACCGTTGGATACGCCAGATGGCCCAGCAGCACGCGCTGATCACGCCCTTTGAGGAAAAGCAAGTGGGCCGGGGGGTCATCTCCTATGGGCTCTCCAGCTATGGCTACGACGTCAGGGTGGCCGAAGACTTTAAGATCTTTACCAATGTAAATTCGACTATAGTTGACCCTAAGAATTTCGATCCGCGCTCTTTCGTTGATTTCCAGGGTGAGATCTGCATCATTCCACCCCATTCCTTCGCCCTGGCTCGCTCGGTAGAATACTTCAAAATTCCACGAAATGTGACGGCCATTTGCATGGGCAAATCGACCTACGCGCGCTGCGGGATCGTGTGCAATGTAACGCCTCTGGAGGCCGGCTGGGAAGGCCAAGTCACGATCGAAATCTCGAACACCACACCTTTAAGCGCAAAGATATACGCAAATGAGGGCCTCTGTCAGGTTCTCTTCTTCGAGAGCGATGAGGAATGTGAAATTTCTTATGCGGATCGGCGAGGCAAATATATGAGACAGAGAGGCATAACTTTGCCGAAGGTAAGTGTATAAGGAGCAGAACGATGCCGGCACCTAAAACTGCTCTTGAACAGCTTCTCCGAGGAGCTTTGTGAGGTCTCCTATGCTGACAAACGGGGCAAATATCAGCGGTAGGATCGGGGCAGAACCCTGCCTAAGGTCTAGGGCCGCTGGCACGCGGCGCAGGCTAAGAGTATAATGGCACGTCTTAGCCTCAATAGCGAGCGACAAGGGAGGTTCCAAACCCGGTGGATCAATTGATGCAAACCGTTGTGCTATTTGTGCTCATGGGGGGTATCTTTTACTTTATGCTGATCCGTCCCCAGCGCAGGCGCCAGTTGGCACATCAGAGCCTTATCAGTGCCCTCAAACGCGGGGATAAAGTTGTCACCAACAGCGGCATCTGTGGCGTCATCAGGAAGGTCAATCGGGATCACATCTGGCTGGAAGTGGAGGGGGCAGTGACCTTGAGAATGGTCAAGGATAGCGTGCTGGAGAAGGAGCGAGCCACATCATGATGAAAAAGGATTGGGCACAATGGGCGCGCGCCGGCCTGATCGCGGTGATAGCCATCGTCAGCATCGTGGTTCTGATCAACACCCAACCCATCTTGGGCTTGGACCTGCGCGGCGGCGTGCGCCTGGTGCTCCAGGGTAATCAAGATCAGATGGCAGCTTATCTGAAGAATCATCAGGGTGAGACCGAGCAGAGAGTGACCGCCAGAATAGTGGAGACCATCCGCTTCCGGATCAACGATAGTGGCCTTACCGAGGCCACGGTGACCCAGGCGGGCGCCAACCGTACCCTGGTGGAGATCCCCTGCCCCGCGCCTCCGGCCCGTTGCACCAACCCCAGCGAGCTGCGGGACTTAATCGAGCGTCGCGGCTTCTTGGAGTTTAAAAAGGTCCTACAGACCGGCTCAGGAGCAAATAATGGGTCGCTCTCTCCTGGACCGGATCAGCAGGTCGTCCATGACCAGTCTGGCACACCTTATCTCGTGCCGGTCGAGCCGCTCTTCACCGGCGCGGAGATCAAAGCCGCCTCGGTCACCAGCGGAGCGGCGGCGGGTTTCGCCAGCTCTCCCTATGTGGTGCAGGTGACGCTCAGCACGAACGGGGCCAAACGCTTTGCCCAGGAGTTGACCAACGGCACGCTCAAGGGTGGCCCAACCACCGGCGACAACCAGGGTGACCGCATGGCCATCATCCTCGACGGGGTGGTGCAGAGCGCACCCTACATCGACAAGAACTTGGTCGATAGCGCGCGCACCGGCGGCTGGCGTAATGCCCAAAATATGGTCATCACCGGCCAACAGACGATGGAGAGCGCCAAGATCCTGGCCACCGTGGTCCGCTCCGGCAACCTGCCCATCCCGGTGCATGCCATCGAGCAGGAGTCGATCGGCCCCTCGCTGGGCCAGGATTCGATCAATGCCGGCGTCTCCTCCGTCCTGCTGGCCGGGATCATCGTCCTGCTCTTCATGGTTTTTTATTACCGCTGGACCGGCATGATCGCCGACTTCAACCTGATGTTCAACCTACTGATCCTGATAGCGGTCCTGGTGCTGCTCAAGGCCACCTTGACCCTGCCGGGCATCGCCGGCATCGTGCTCACGGTGGGCATGGGCGTTGACTCCAATGTGCTCATCTTCGAGCGGGTCCGCGAGGAGTGGCGTGCCGGCAAACAGGCGCGCGCCGCGCTAGATGCGGGCTACGACCGCGCACTGATCACCGTGATAGACTCCCACGTGACCACTTTGATCACCGGCCTGATCCTCTTCACCTTCGGCACCGGGCCGATCAAGGGCTTTGCCATCACGCTGAGCTTGGGCATCTTCATCAACCTGTTCAGCGTGCTAATCGGCACCAAGTTGGCTTTCGATCTGATCAAAGAGCGTGAGCCGAGGAGGCTGAGTATATGAGCGCCAAGGTCAGCAAACCCCAATCCGTGCCCCATCCCCAGATCAAGATGTGGCAGATCCTCGGCCGCAACCTTACCCACATCGATTTCATGAGCAAACGGTATTATGCCTTCATCATCTCGGCAATCCTGGTCTCTTTGGGGATCATTGCCGCGCTGCAGATCTTCGTCTTAGGCGGGGCCAACCTGGGCATCGAGTTTACCGGAGGGACCTCGGTTGAGGTCAGCTTCGCCAAGCCGGTGGCGATAGACCTCGCCCGCAACACGCTAGGCAGCGGCGGCTTTCCCAATGCACAGCTGCAAAGCGCTGAGGGAGGCAAGAAACTGATCGTCAAGGTCAAGAAGATCGAGAAGGAGGCCAGCGGGGCGGTCAGCCGCACGCCGGACCGGATCAAAGCCATCTTGGAAAAAACTTTTCCGGGGAATACAGCTACCCTGACCGGCTCGCAGAGCATCGGTCCCACGGTGGGCAGCGAACTGCGCCAACAGGCCATCTATGCCAGCCTCTACGCCCTGCTGGGCATCCTAGTCTACATCGGCTTCCGCTTCGACTTGAAGTTCGGCGTGGCTGCCCTGATCGCCACCTTTCACGACGTGCTGGCCGTGCTGGGCCTCATCTGGCTGATCAACTTCTTCATCCCCATGGAGATCAACATGCTGATCATGACTGCCATCTTAACCATCGCCGGCTACTCCTTGACCGACACGGTGGTGGTCTTCGACCGCATCCGGGAGAACCTGAAAAAGCGCAAACGGATGCCCCTGGGCCAACTGCTCAACGACTCCATCAACCAAGTGCTCAGCCGCACGATCATCACCTCGCTGACCTCGCTGCTGGTAGTGCTAGTGTTGCTCTTCCTGGGAGGAGAGGTGCTGCGTGGCTTCGCGCTGGCCATGACGCTAGGCATCACCGTGGGCACTTACTCCTCGATCTTCATCGCCAGCCCGGTCCTGCTCATCTGGAGCGGCGGGCGCAGCAAGCTGTTGGGCCAAGCGCGAGCGCTCGCGGGCTCGGAGCAACGCTCCAAACCGGCCGCGCGGCGCTGAGTTGTCAGGAGATCAGGCGTGGGCGTGAGGTCGCTTGCTGGTCAGCCAGATGCCGAGTAGCACCAGGGCGGCCCCGCCCAACTGTAGGGGCATGATCGGCTCACCCAGGGTGAAGTAAGCCAGGATAAAGGTTACTAAGGGGACGGCATTGTTATAGATCGCCGTGCGCGCCGCGCCGCGCTGCTTGACGGCAGCGGCCCAGACCACATAAGCGAAGGCGATGGGCAGTACGCCCGAAGCTATCATCACCAGCCACAGCCAACTAGGAATCCCCGCCCAATCCAACTGCCAGGCCGAAGGGGCAGCGGCGAGCCACAGCCCCAGCACCCCCGGGATGAGCGCCAGAGCGCTCAGACGTAGCGGTGAGTAACGGGTCAATAGTTCTTTGGAGAAGACGGTATAGGCCGCCCAACTGAGTGCGGCCAGCACGGTGAGCAGATCACCCCACAGATAAGCGCTCTGGAGCGAAACCCCGCTCAAGCTCAAGGTGACCAGCAGCACACCAACGGTGGAGAGCAGCACGCCGGTCCAGATGGGCAGCGTGATCCGCTCCTTGCCCAGCGCTACGGCCAGCAGGGCCGTCCAGATGGGCACGGTGGCGATGAGCAGTGAGGAGTTGCCTGGAGTCGTCAGCCTCAGGCCGATAATAAAAGGCAATTGATAGAAGGTATTACCCAGCAGTCCCAGCCCGATGAGCTTCCAAATGTCGTGCCGAGGTGGGGGCCGCCAGCCCTCCTGAGCCACGGTGATGACCAACAGCAGCAAGGCGCCCACGCTGAGGCGCAGGGCATCAAACGTCAGGGTGTCCATGAAGGCCAAGGCGAACTTGAGCAGGACGAAGTTGGAGCCCCAGATGAGCACGACCACCCAGATGGCTAGATCTATCAACTGAAGAGCTGGTCGCCTCGTGGTAGGGGGAGCTACAGTCCTCATGATTGGCGGCTATTATGGCGCCAGATGAGCTGCACGGCAAGCTGGTTGGAGGTGGCCGGGCATGGTGGCCCGGCCCCTTGGCCAGCCGGTTACAGTTCGCTCGGGGCAGCGGCGGTTACCCCTTGGAGGTTGATGAAGCCCAATACTCATGCTATCGAACAGGAGGGGTTTGTTTTCAGAGGCTATATATGCTATAATGCGCATATTGACAGATAGACCAGATCGCCGTCTGAGGAGCTGAGCAGCATGGCAGAGCAAAGACCGCTGAATAGAGTTCGATCTGAGCTGCAAGCGGGGATGAGATTTGCGAAATGTGGCAAGTGCGGATGCATGAAAGGGACCCTGGAAAGCCTAGAGTCCTCTCTGTCTTCATTCCAAACTGAAGATCCTTCGGATCTGGCTAAAAACATCGAACACTGGTTGAAGCAGATGGAACCTGTGAAGTATGCTTGCCTGGGTTGTGAGTACTGCTTTCCGGCAATGGCAATGAATCTCTTCCAGCAGGCCTTCCCTGCGGCTGTACAGGCTCAATCGTTGGATTGTGCCTTTGAAGTGAGAGAGCAAAGCTGGCCCTCTGTGCCGGGGGAGTATTTTGCCTGCTGCGATGGTGCAAGTTGTCCCGTGGCCGTCTCAACCCTTGCCAGTGTGGAACTTGCCGCAAAACTTGCTGCTGTAAAACCGAGGCAACTGTGCATTGTCGGCAAGACGGAGACGGAAAACATCGGCATCGATAAGGTCATCAAGAACATAATCACCAATCCGACCATCCGCGTTCTTCTTCTAACCGGAAGAGACCCCCAGGGGCATCACAGTGGCCAGACATTTCTCTCCCTGGGGGAAAATGGTGTGGATGAACGTATGAGGGTGATAGGTTCTCCTGGTAGGCGCCCGATGCTAAGGAACGTGACCTCCGAGGAGGTAGAAGCCTTTCGGAAGCAGGTACAGGTTGTAGATATGATGGGGTGCGAAGACGAAGAAAGGATCGTGGCCAAACTCAGAGAACTCTCTCGGAGGTTTGCTCCATCCCAGAGCGGTAAAGAATCTGGTGAGCAGAATGAGTCCCTGCAATTCTCCACGGTGCCTGTCATGGTCATTCAAGCGCAAGAGCCAACCAGAATCGAGATGGACCGGGCGGGCTATTTCGTGATCATTCTCCAACCCCAGAGAGGGATCATCATAGTTGAGCATTATGATTACGATAACAGGATGTTAAGGGTTATTGAGGGTAAGGATGCCAGAACTGTCTACTGGACGATGATCGAGAACGGCTGGGTGACTCAATTGAGCCATGCTGCCTATCTTGGCAAGGAGTTGGCAAGGGCTGAGCTGTCCATGGAGATGGGCTTTCAATATGTGCAAGACGGTGCCTAAGATGGAGACGAAAATGGAGCCTGCAACCCAAGCCTTCAAGGCGCTGGCCGATCCCACCCGCCTGCGCCTGCTCAAGGCACTGCTAAGCATCGAGACACACAGGGGCATCTGTGTCTGCGAGCTGGTCGACGCGCTGGGCCTGCCACAGTATCAGGTCTCGCGTCAGTTGGGGCAGCTCAAGGGCGCCGGTTGGCTGCAGAGCGAGCGCCGCGGGACCTGGATATACTACCGGGTCTCAGCAGAACTAGAGCCCTGGCAGACAGGCGTCCTAACGGCACTCTCTGATTTGCGGGGAGAGAGCTTCCAAGCGGACGAAACGCGACTCCAACGCCGGCTGGCCCTGCGACAGGAGGGGCTCTGCGTGGTCGGCTATGAAGCGTCAGCGATCACCTGATCAACATGGAGCCTGACACTCATGCCTAGGATCACGACAACTATCGCCGCTCACCGCGACGGCGTGGCCAAACAGCTTGCGGCGCTCGATCGCTTCCTCACGCTGTGGATCTTCCTGGCCATGGCGATTGGGGTAGCTGCAGGCTACTTCGTGCCCGGGATCGAATCTTTTATCGAGGGCTTCCAGGTGGGAACGACCAACATTCCCATCGCTATCGGCTTGATCCTCATGATGTATCCACCTTTTGCCAAGGTCAAATACGAGGAGTTGGGTGGGGTCTTCCAAAATAGAAAGGTGCTAGGGCTCTCCTTGGGGCTGAACTGGTTGCTTGGCCCTGTCTTGATGTTCACCCTGGCTATTATCTTTCTACATAACTATCCAGAGTATATGGTTGGCTTGATTATGATCGGGTTGGCGCGCTGCATCGCTATGGTGATCGTCTGGAACGAGCTGGCCCAGGGTGACACCGAGTATGCAGCCGGGCTGGTGGCTTTCAACAGTGTCTTTCAGGTGCTGTTTTATAGCGTTTATGCCTGGGTCTTCATCACTGTGCTGCCCCCCTTGTTCGGTGTGCGGGGCGGTGTGGTGCAGATCGGGATCGGAGAGATCGCCGCAAGTGTCTTTTTTTACCTGGGTGTCCCCATGATCGCTGGCTTTCTGACCAGGTTCATCCTGTTGAAAGTCAGAGATCGGGAATGGTATGAGATAATATTTATTCCTCGGATTAGCCCTCTGACCCTTATCGCGCTGCTCTTCACCATCGTGGTGATGTTCAGCTTGAAGGGTAATCTGATCGTCCAAATCCCCCTTGACGTTGTCCGCATCGCCATACCGCTTGTAATCTATTTTGTGCTGATGTTCCTGGTCAGCTTCTGGATGGGGCGTAAGATCGGAGCGGACTATTCCACAACGACCACCTTGGCCTTCACCGCTGCCAGCAACAACTTTGAACTGGCCATCGCCGTTGCTGTGGCTGTTTTCGGCATCAACTCCGGCGCCGCTTTCGCAGCGGTGATTGGCCCGTTGATCGAGGTGCCGGTGATGATCAATTTGGTGCAGGTGGCCTGCTACTTTCGGAGACGCTACTTTGGCCATGAGCTGAGTGCCGCGACCGCCGCACAGGAGGTAGATGGATGTGACTAAGCAGTTGATCTTCGTCTGCGTGGGCAACTCCTGCCGCAGCCAGATGGCCCAGGGTTTTTTCAATCACTATGCGCGCCAGCGCGGGCTGAAGATTCGCGCCCAGAGCGCCGGCACCCGGCCTGCCGGCTATGTCCACCCTCAGGCGATTCAAGTGATGGCCGAGCGGGGCATTGATATTTCAGGGCAGCACTCCAAGGGAATCACCCTCCAGGAGCTCTTGGAATATGACCTGGTGATCACCATGGGCTGCTCCGATAAAAACACCTGTCCAGCCACCTTTCGCGGCGACGCGCGCGACTGGGCCATCGAAGACCCCTTCGATCAGACTCTGGATGTCTACAGGGCAGTGCGCGATCGGATCGAGACCAAGGTGCTGAAGCTGCTGGCCGAATGCGCTCGGTGCCTACCCTGAAAGAACTCGCTCGAAGCTCGGTGGCCGATCTGCTATTATGCAAGTCAATGATTCCTAAAGGGCCAGAGAGCGAAACCGTACAGGTTTGGCAGGTCGCCCCGGCCGGCGGCGCGCAACGCCGGGACCAGGTGGCGGTCGAGGAGCCGTTGGAGATCAGGCTGATCAGCCGGCAGAGCGGGCGCTGGGAGGAGCAGAGCATCTCGGTCACCATGCGCACGCCGGGCCACGATTTTGAACTGGTGGCCGGATTCCTCTTCGGCGAGGGGATCATCAAGGACGGCCACGACCTCGAGCAACTGAGCTACTGCCTGGGCACCGGCAAGCCTGAGCAAGAGTACAACATCGTCAAGGTGCGGCTCAGGGAAGGCCTGCACTTCGATGCCCTGAGACTGAAGCGCAACTTTTATACCAGCTCAAGCTGCGGGGTCTGCGGCAAGAGCTCGCTGGAGGCGCTGGCCATCCAGGGTTGCGCCGCCTTGAGTACCAATGGTTTGCGGGTGACCAGCCAGATGCTCAGTCACATGCCGGAGGCGCTACTCCGCGAGCAGGTGGTCTTCGAGCGCACCGGTGGCCTTCATGCCGCCGGTCTCTTCGATCGAGAGGGCCGACTGATCGGCCTGCATGAGGACGTGGGCCGACATAATGCAGTGGACAAGCTGATCGGTGAGCAGCTTTTGCAGGGCAAGACGCCCCTAGAGCACCGGCTGCTGCTGGTCAGCGGCCGGGCCAGCTTCGAGATCCTGCAGAAGGCACTGATGGCCAAGCTGCCCCTGGTGGCCGCGGTAGGCGCGCCCTCCAGCCTGGCGGTCTCACTGGCCCGCGAGTATCATATCACTCTGGTGGGCTTCGTGCGCCGGGAGTGCTTCAACGTCTATTCCGGAGCTGAGCGCATCCTCAATCTTGCTAATCTATCACGATAGGAGCATGATCGGCAAATGTGGGGTCAAATTCTCTTTATGCTGCCGTTTATCGGGCTGCTGATCGTAATATTCTGGACGATCAGCGCCGGCGATCGTTGGGGAAAACGCTCTGGTCCTCAGCGCTAGGCCTCTTTCAGGTAATAGTCGGCTAGCCGCGCTCCAGATGCGCCCGCAGATCCGGAGGAAGCTCAACTGTCTTGAAGCTTGCCTTGTCAACCGTGACGTGGGTGATCTGCGCCTCGGCGCAGAGGTCGCGCCCCCTGAAGACCCGAAAGCCAAAGGTCACCGAGTGGGTGCCCAAACGGGCCACCTGCAAATTGATATCTATCGCATCACCGTAGCGCACCGCCCGCTTGAAGTCGGACTCCACATGCACGATGGGAAAAGCGATGCCCATCTCGCCGATCAGATAGGGATAGGGAAACCCGATGTGCTCCATGAAAGCCTCTTCGGTGCGCTGAAAGTAGTCGAAGAAATTGGGGTAATAGACGATGCTGGCGTAATCTATCTCGCCGAAGCTGATCTTCCAACTCATCTTGTAGGCCATAGTTTACCAATCTAGCCGGCCTGTGCTCCGCTGTCAAGCAGATAGGCCTTGATGCCGTCTAGCAGGGCTTTAGCTATTTTGAGCTGATACCAGAAAGTATCCAGTTTTTGGGCCTCTGCCGGGTTGGTGATGAAGCCGGTCTCGACCAACGCGGCCGGCATCTGGGCCCAGCGCAAGTAGAGCCGTTGCTCATGGACGCCGCGATCGGTCAACCCGTAGTTGCCCAGTTTCACCTGGAGCTGGTGCTGTAAGCTTTGGGCCAGCACCCGATCTCCTCGTGCCAATCGCCCGGAGCGCGAGTCGCTTTGCGCCACCAGCGTTTCGGTCCCCCTGACGCGCGAGCTGCGCGGGAAAGCGTTGGCATGGATGCTGACATAGAGCGCGGCTCCCAAGTGATTGGCCAGTGCGATGCGTTCTCTCAGTGAGATGAAGCGGTCGCTGTGGCGGGTGAGCACGATGCGCACCTCCGGGTCATCCCAGGCGAGTATCTGCAACAACTGGGCGATGGAGAGCGTGATCTGCTTCTCACGCAGCCCATCAAAGCCGGTGGCGCCGGGGTCCTTGCCGCCGTGTCCCGCGTCTACCACCACCAGCAGTGGGGCTCGCGCTGCCCCGTAGCTCTGAGCCGGCGCGAGCAGCAGCAGCGCACCCAGCAGGACAAACAGCGTAGCCATAATAACCGAGCGAATAGACTGTTTCACAAGCGATCACCTTGGATTAGAGTTAGTCATCGATGCTTTCAGCTCCAGGATATCATGCTCAATGGGGCGATGAATATGATCTCAATTACTTACGCGCCGCCGACCGAGGGGGCAGACTTGCCTTTGGCCCTCTGGCCTGCCATACTGCCACTGACAGTGGAAAGGGGGGCCAAGATGGCCGCAGGTGACCTAGTAGAGGGCATACTGCCCAGCGAGACTCTCCTCGCGCTCTGGTACGATAAAGATACCCGCGAGGTGCTCATGCAATACGGCTACGTCGCGCTCAGTATGCCTATGGAAGACTTCTCGGAGTTGGTTGGCTTGCTCCAACAGGCCCAGGAGCGGCTGGAAGGAACAGCAGCTTAAGGGGGGGAGGTGCTAACCCCATGCCCGCAAAAACCAAGAAAGGTGAGCTCGTCGAGCCGGCCAGCCGCTCGGCAGAGCAGAGCTCAACCGCAGAGCTGCTCAGCGCCCGACAACTGGCCGAACTGAAAAAGCCCCTGGCCCCCAACCGCATCGAGCACCGCAAGGCCAAATTCGGCACGGTCGAGTACCTGCCCACTTGGGACATCATCCAACGGGCCAACGAGATCTTCGGCTACGGCGGCTGGCAACGCCAGATCGTGCGTCTGGAGAAGGTCTTCGAGGAGGAGAATGAGGGCAGCTATAACGTGGCCTATCTCTGCGAATATCGCATCGTCATCGGCAAGATCGTCCACGAAGATGTCGGTTTCGGCGCTGCGGTCAACTATCCGGAGCCGACGGCGGCGCATGAGAAGGCGGTCAAGACCGCCGTCTCCGATGGACTGAAGCGCTGCTTCCGCGCGCTGGGACCGCAGTTCGGCCTGACGCTCTACGCCCACGGCGTCTCGCGCGAGGTCGAGGAGTATCAGCCGGTCGAATCGCGCAAGGCGACCGACAAGCAGATCGGGTTGCTCTACGTCCACCTCAAGGAGCACGAGCTGCGCGAGCCGGACCTATTGGCCTACATCAACCTCAAGATGGACAGCGAGTACAGCTCACTGAAAGAAATCTCACTGAGAACTGCCTCCCGCGCGATAGATCGCTTCGCCCACGAGGGCAAGAGCTTCGCCCAGGAGATCAAGCGTGCCGCTCAGAACATTTAGCGCCCTCTCAGCCGGAGCAGGGTCAGCCACCCTATGCTCCAAGCCAGGGGGCTGAGCAGCAGCGGCAGCAGCACCAACGCGCCTAGCAACGCGGCCCGGCTGACGAGCAAATATGACCAGGGCAGTGCGGCGAACCGCTCGGTCAAGCCGATCAATAGTTGGAGCAGCAGCGTTTCCAGCGCAGCCGCTCCCTGGGCCAAGAATGCCAGCGGCAGCGCGGCGAGTCCCAAGAATCCCAGGCCGCCCCAGATGACCCAGGTGGCCAGCGGCACGATCGCCAGGTTGATCAGGAAGGAAGCCAGATAGATACGGTGGAACTGGTAAGCCAAGAATGGGGCTACCGCCAGTTGTGCCGCCGTCGAGACGAGCAACGAGAAGAGCAGAGCTTCACCCAGCTTGAATAGCAGCCGTTTGAGCAGCGATTCGGAGGTGCCCCAGCGCTCTTTCAGTTGGGGAGCGCAGCGCTGCCAGCGTGGCAGAGCCCAGCGCAGCGCCAGCAGAATGCCGGTGGTAGCCGCAAAGCTCAGTTGGAAACCGACGTCGAAGAGGGCTTTGGGGTTCATGATAAGCATGAGCAGTGCTGCTGCGGCCAACCCCTGCAGCGGGTCGGCCCAGCGACGCAAGATGATCCCCCGCTCGGCCAGCACCGCCCCCAGGGCGATAAAGACGAAGAGCAGCGAAGCACGCACTAAGCTGACCTTAAAGCCCACCAAGACCAGATAGAGCAGCACCAGTGGCAACAAGCTGAGATAGGTCGCCGAGATGGAGAGGCGCAGGGCGCGCAACAGCATCCAAAGCAGGCCGATGATGATCCCCAGGTGCAAGCCGGAGACGGCCAGCACGTGCATTACGCCTGCATCGCGGAAGCCCTGCTTTATGTCGGGGTTCAGGTAGGCCCGCTCGCCCAGGAGCAACGCCTTGAGCAGGCCGCCGCTGCGAGGGGAAAAATAGCGATCTATCAGGGCGAAGAGCCGCAAGCGCGTCCGATAGCCCCAAGCGAGCAAACGGTTGCCCTGCCGGGGAGCTTGAACTTTAAGCTGCTCAGAGCTCCAAACTGAGGCTATCGCCCAGATGTCGCGGCTCCACAGGTAGGTGCGATAGTCGAAATCCTCGGAGCTCCAGGGGAGCTTGAACTGGCCTGAGAGCTCCAGTCGGTAACCATAGGCTGGGGCTTTGAAATACTGAGTCTGCTTATTTGAGTTATGATGGTAGAAGACTTGAAAAGAGCCGGGATAGTCGCTCAACTTCAGCACAAAGGAGCTGATGTCAGGGCGCTGGCTGGGGTAATTGACGATCAGGCCTCGCACGCGTTGCAAGCTGTGAAGCTGCGCCTGCAGCGCCGCCAGCGGCAGCAGGCTTTGGGCGTAGCTGAGGGCTCCGAGCAGCGCCGCCAGGGCCAAGGGTATCAGGGGCCACCAGTGGAGTTTACGCCGGTAGCCGATCAGCAAGAGCAGCAAGCTGAAGCAGCCGGCCAGCCACCAGGCCAGAGTAGGCAGCGTTTCTCCGAGCTGATGGGCGATTAGGATGCCGCCTATCCAGGCCGCGGCCAGCCAGACGAGCGGGCGACGAGGCATGGGGTAGCTCCTTGTGGCAACGCGGCTGTTCGGGCCAGTCTAGCTGGGAGCTATCAGCCAAGTCAAGTGGGGGGATGCCTGACCCTTGGCGCACCAACTCTGGGAGTAGAAAAGCTCTCAGTAGCATAGTTTCTGGTGAGAGCTTTACACGTTATGGATTTCTGCAACTCCTTGCGGGCCATCCAGGGTGACGCGCAACTGGTTGAG
This sequence comes from uncultured bacterium, assembly GCA_913053845.1. Lineage (GTDB taxonomy): Bacteria > Bipolaricaulota > Bipolaricaulia > RBG-16-55-9 > DRJF01 > DRJF01. Next base: position 81,630 of record CAJXGD010000002.1, read on the forward strand.
CACATCTCGCCTCAACAGGACATTGGTACGGGGTGAGAGGGTGACCTCCACTTGGCTGAACTGTCTCTTGCCGATAGTCAGGTCAACCAAATAAGTAGGTCGAGTGGAGACCTGGCCATCGTAGCCCCGCATAGCCACGGCGCTAAAAGGAGTGATCTGCCATTGATCTACCAGGGCTCTGGAAATGACCGTCATACTCGCGCCCGAATCGATTTTAGCATGTTGAGCCAGGGAGTTTACCGACTGAAAGCAAGGCCGGATATTCAGGTCCAGGTAAGGTGCCGGTGGCTGTTCGGATCTCTCGTAAGGGAAAGCTTTCATGGATCATGCACTGTCAATGCCAGGTATGTCAACGAGGCGATGCAGTCGGTCGGGAAGCACCTTCTCGAAGTAGACGACTTCGCCTGGAAACTGCGCTCGAACGCGCGCGATCAGGCTACGCCTATCACTATCGGCATCGAGCAACCGGCCATCTTTGATCGCCACCCATTCTCCGAGATAGCTCTGGCGCAGTTGGGGCCACAGGACTTTGTAAGCCCCAACTTCGCGTTCGAACTGTTCTTCCAGACTCGTCTTAGACTTGCCGGCAAATACCACTGAAGTTCCCGACATAGTCAATCACCTAGTTGAACTATAACTCAAATGCTCAAGAACTACAAACCACTAGCCGCACTCCGGCGGCAGAAGCGCCGGCGTAAAGAGCTCAGCTAGCTTGCTCTTCTTGCTGATCAGGCCCTGATCGAAGAGAAAATCTTGTAACTCGGCCCATTTGGCTGGATCGTTGTCGCAGGGCGCGCCCTGGAAGAACAACAGCGTCGCCAGCAGCGAGCGAATGTTGAGCTCGCGTTGATCGGGTGCGGCCAGATCGGGGTTCAAGCTGAAGAAATCATCGAGCGCCCGGTTGGGGTCGCGCAGGGTGAAGGTAATCGCCTGCTGCAGCGCCCGCAAGAATTTGCTAATCGATCCGGATTTGGCGCTCAGCGTTGCCTCACTGGCCACGAAGACCAATTGCCAACTGTTGGGAATGCCGTGCTCTTCAAAAGGGAAGAAGACGGTCGGATGGCCCATCAAGGCCAGCTCGATAGGCTCGAAGTTGCGAAAGGCCCCGATGGCGTCAACCTGGCCGGCTAAGAGCGCCGTGACCGTGTTGAAACCAACGTTGATCAATTGGAAATCTCCGGGCTTTAAGCCCACGGTGGCAAGCATGGCCGTCCAGAGGACCGGTTCTTCAGGTGCCAGCGAGAAGCCGATCTTTTTGCCCTTGAGATCGGCCAAGTTGGTGATGCCCGAGGAGCGCAGGGTCATCAGGCCACCCAAGGGATGCTGGATGAGCGAGCCAACCGCGGTCAGCTTCAGCCCGGCGGCGCGGGTGATCACCAGGTCCAGCGAAGTGGTCAGCGCCAAATCTACCCGGCCGGCCGCGGCCAGCTTGGGCGGATCGGAAGGATCAGCCGGAACCTGGATATCCACGCTGAGACCTTGCTGAGCAAAAAAGCCTTCGGCCTGGGCCACATAGAGCGGGACATGATTGGGGTTGGCAAAGAAGTCCAGCATGACTGTCAGTCGCTCCGGGGCCGGCTGCCGGGCTGAGCCGGAGGCCACCCCGCTGCCGAGCAACAGCGCAATCAATACCAGCAATTTAGCCTGACGCATGGATACTCAATCCTCCTGTCGGCTTTGACTATACTCCAAACGAGCAACCCGCTTCCAGGGCATCGCCAGGCGTTCCAGCAGCGAGGCCAGAGCGAAGAGCCCCAAGCCCAAAGCCGAGAGCCACACGATGGCCGCGAAGACCAGATCGGCGTGCAGCAGATGGTTCTCTTTCAGCATCAGGTAGCCCAGGCCGGCCCGTGCTCCCACCCACTCACCGATGACCGCGCCGACGACGCTGAGGGTCACTCCCACCTTGAGGCCGGCGAAGATGAAGGGCAAGGCGGCCGGCAGGCGCAGCCGTATCAACGTCTGCCAGGGGCTGGCGCCGAGAATGATGAACAGATGGACCAACCCTTCATCGGTGGCCCGCAGGCCATCCACGGTATTGACGACCAGGGGAAAGAAGACGATCAGCGCGGTGACGATCACCTTGGGCCAGAGACCATAACCCAGCCAGATGACCAAGAGCGGTGCGATGGCGAAGACGGGAACGTTCTGGGTGGCAATAATCAAGGGATAGAGCGCATGCTCCAGCGCCTGGGAGTAGAAGATCATCAGCGCCAGCGCCAGACCGACGACAAACGCCAACCCCAATCCCAGGACGACCTCGGAGAGGGTCACCAGCGTATGCCGGGCGAGCAGCGCGTAATTCTCATAGATACTCAGCGCGATGCCGGAGGGTAGAGGATAGATCGTATGAATTAGATCGGGGCGCACCCAGAGCCGCACAGCTCCCTCCCAAAGCCCGCTCAGCCCCAGCAACAGGAGCAGAGGCAGGAGGAGTTGACAGGGTCTCGCCAGGGAGAACGCCCCGGTCAAGCGCAAGCTTGAGATTTTCATCAGGTCTATAATTTACCCTGAGCCGACCGAGCTTGCACCGCGCGGCCGAAGGCCCGGCGGGTCGCTCAGCTTCATCGGCCACCGGTCGGCTCTGCCATTGTGCCTGCATGGCCCTGCGTGCTATAATGAGCAAATTACAGCGGGCTAGAGCAGCGGAGGTGGTCCTGATTTCTCTTTCAAGGCGAAGTTTCTTACAGGCCATGGGGGTGGCGGCGCTGGCCACTGCGCTCCCTCGCACTTGGGTCTGGGGTGCTCAATCCCTGCCCACACTGCGCTTGAGCCTGGCCCCGCAAATAGACAGCTTTCCCATCGTCTTTGGCCAGGATAAAGGATTTTTCCAAGACCAGGGCGTGGCGCTGGATCTGCAGGGCATCGGCAAGCTCAATGAACGGAATCTGGCCCTCTTCACCGGTCAGCTCGACGGCGTGCTCAACGACATCAGCTCCACACTGCTCGACCTGAGCAGCGGAGCGCAAATCCGCATCACCAGCACCGCCTATGATTCGATAGACGGGAGCCCCATGATCGAGCTGCTGACCAGCCAGTTCTCCAACGTGACCGACCTCGCCGGGCTGCTGAAGCGCACCGACGGCTCGCAGCCACACACGATCGGCCTCATCCCTAAGTCTGACATGGAGCTGGAGACCGACGCGCTGTTGCAATCCCAGGGATTCACGCTGGACCCCGATCGCTTCTATTCGGAGTTTGAAGACCCCACCCTGCTGGCCACCTTGCTGGCCGTCGGCTCCATCCTGGGCGCGGTGCTCCCGGAACCGATGGGCACCTTCCTGCAGAATCTTAGTAATGCGGTGCTGATCTCTGACTATAGCGATCAAACTATCCTGCCCTCAGTGATAGTCTTTCAGGAGGCGGTGCTGCAAGAGCGCCCGGCCGACATTGAGAACTTTTATAAGGCCTATCGCCGGGCGGTCGCGGCGGTCAACGACAGCCCCAAAGATGCCCTGGTCAACCTGGGGGTGGAGGCCGCCTTGCAGCTCTTCCTCCCCGGCTTCAACCAGAGCGATGTGCCCCCCGATGTGATCAAGCTGGTCAACGTGCCCAAATTCTCCACTCCGCGGGCGCTAAAAGCCCAAGAGATCAGCCGGGTGAACGATTGGGAGGTGCAAAAGGGCTATTTGGCCAACCCCATACCCTTTGCTACTGCCGTGAGTACCCAGTTTGTGCCCGCTTGATGGTTGCCTATGATCAAGGTCGAGCATCTCTCGCTGGTCTACCCACCCCGCGTACGCCGTCAGGAGCCGGTGCAGGTGATCAAGGCGCTCGACTTAGAGGTTGCCGAGGGCGAGAGCGTGGCGATCATCGGTCCCTCCGGTTGCGGCAAAACCAGCTTGCTGCTGACCTTGGCCGGCCTGAGAGCGGCCACCTCCGGGAAGATAGTGATTGGAGGAGAGCCGGTGCGCCGCCCGCGGCGCGAGGTGGCACTGATATTACAAGATGCCGGGCTTTTGCCCTGGAAGACGGTCTGGAAGAATGCCACCTTGAGCCTGTGTTTCCATGACCGGCGACGCTCGTTGCCCCGGTCGGCCTACGAGCAGGTGCACCGCTCGCTGAGCGACCTGGGACTGCAAGGACTAGAGAACCGCTATCCGGCCCAGCTCTCCGGCGGTCAACGCAAGCGGGTGGCCATCGCCAGGGCGCTGGCCGTGGCCCCGCACGTGCTGCTCATGGATGAGCCACTGGCCTCGCTGGATGCTTTTACCAAGGAGCGCATTCAAGCGCTGATCTTGGACCTGTGGCAGCGGCAGCACTTCACCATGGTGCTGGTCACCCATGACATGGAGGAGGCAGCGTTCTTGGGTCAACGGATCATCGTGCTCTCCTCCCCACCGGCCATGGTGAAGGCCATCGTGGATAACCCGGCAATCAACCAACCCCAGTGGCGCCAGTCGGAAGCCTACTACGAACAGGTGCGTCGGGTGCGCCTGCTCTGTGAATCATGAGCCACTGGCCGCGCTGGGCTCAAGAGATCGTCAACTATTCTCTGAGCATAGTCGCGCTGTTGCTGCTCTGGCAGTTGGCGCACTGGGGGGCGCAGTTGCTCTTTCCCCCGATTCACCCCAGGTTTCCCAACCCCCGGGCTCAGATATTGCCTGGGCCCCTGGAGGCCTTCGGCGCGCTGGCACACAACTGGCGCGAGACCAGCCGCGACCTGGAGGCCTCCGGCGTCCGGCTCATCCTGGGCCTGCTGATCTCGCTCTTTACCGCCGCCCCCTTGGGACTGATGATCGGCGCCGGGCGCCGCCTGAACGGCCTGCTAACCCCGCTGATATACACCATCTATCCCATCCCTAAGGTCGTCTTCTGGCCGGTGCTGCTCATCTTGTTCGGCATCGGCGAAAACTCCAAGGTCAGTTTCATCGTGCTGATGGTTTTCTTCCAGATCCTGCTCTCGGCGCGCGACGCGGCGCAGCACATTCCCCCCTCGTATGTTATCAGCGCTCTGGCCGCCGGGGCCAAGCGCAGCCAGCTCTTCTGGCACGTGATCCTGCCGGCCAGCCTGCCGGAGATCTTCACCAGCCTGCGGGTCAGTCTGGGCATCGGTGTCGCCGCGCTCTACATCGCCGAGACGGCGATTAGGCCCCGCTTCGGCCTGGCCAAGACCATCTCGCAGAGCGCCTTTCCCCTGATACCGGCGCGCCTCTACGCCGGGATCATCGCCCTGGCCTTCCTGGGGCTGGTGCTCTACATCGCCATCGAAGCCATCGAACGGTTCGTCTGCCGTTGGAAATACCTCTGAACTTGCTCGGTCAGGTCGAGCCATGTTAGACTGAGCCAGCCATCAAAACCCGCAAGGAGGGATTCCATCTTGAAGATCGTGAGAGCAATGATGCTCAGTCTCGTCTTGCTGAGTCTGGGCATGATCGGCTGGGCTCAGGCCGACCCCGGCTCTGCCGGGCAACTGCCCGGAGATCATTATCGCTGGCTGCTTAACTCGCCGGTGCGCCCCTATCTGTCCAGCGCCGCCGAGCAGTTCCTCTGGCTCAAGTATGACAAAGCATTAACTGAGCTCCGGCAGTCGGATGGCCTGGGCGGACTGGACCAACGGGTCAACGATCGCGCTCAAGATAAGAACCCCTCGCGCACCACCCAGAGCGAGACGGCCATATCGGTCTTCGGACCCAACGTGGTGATCGGCTGGAATGACGTGGGTCAGTTTAGCAGTACCCACAGCCTCACCGGCTACGGCTACTCTGCCGATGGCGGCAACCGGTTTAGCGACGGCGGGGTGGTCCCGCCGGTCAAACGAGGGGCCAACCTGGGTGACCCCGATATAGCCGTAGATAGCGCCGGTAATTTCTATTTCGCGCAGATCTCGCTCAATGACAAGGGCATCGCTTTCATCGGCGTGGCCAAGTCAACAGACGGTGGGCAGAGTTGGAGCCTGCCGGTCAACGCCAGCCCCGGAGTCAGCGGACCGGACAGCTTCCAAGACAAGGAGTTCATCACCGCGGATCACAGCGGCGGACGCTACGATGGAAACGTCTATGTTAGCTGGACCCGTTTCACCCGACAGGGAGGGCGGATCACCTTCGCCCGCTCGACCGATGGCGGGCGCCACTTCCAAAAGCCGATCACCCTCTCGCCGCGCGGCCGCTTCGTCCAGGGTTCCATCCCGCGCGTCGGCCCCAACGGTGAGGTCTACGTCGCCTGGCAGGAGTTCAACCATCCGGGCATTCGCATCAGCAAGTCCAGCGACGGGGGACGCAGCTTCGGAGCTGACGGCGTGCAAGATACCCTGGTCGCCCCGATCGAATTCACCGGTCAGCGAGCATCGCCGGCCACCTGTCAGGGCCGTCGGATATTGAACGGTTTCATAGACGCCGCCTCCGAGTTCCCCTCGCTGGGCGTCAACCCGCTCAACGGCGAGATCTATCTGGCCTTCGCCTCCAACCCGCCCGGACCGGATCAGTCGGACGTATATTTTGTCAGGTCCAGCGACGGCGGACGCAGTTGGAGCAAGGCAGTTAGGCTAAACGATGACTCCAGCCGGAGCGATCAGTTTATGCCGGCGCTGGCCGTGGCGCCCAACGGGGCCATCGGGGTTATCTGGTATGACCGACGAAGTGACCCGCGTAATCTCAAGCTGGACGTCTATATGGCCCTTTCGACCGACGGTGGGCGCAGTTGGCAGCCCAACCGGCGCGTGAACCAAGTTTCCTTCGGCGTGCCCCCCCTGGGACCCAACTTCGACAGCGTGCGGCCCTGCTATATGGGCGACTACATTGATATCACCGCCGATGCGCAGCGGTTCTATCTGACCTGGGGAGACAATCGCGACCGGGGACTGACCTGGAAGAGCCTGCCCGACATGCCTACCGCCCGCGAGCGCACCGCTAACGCGGCGGTAGGCAACACCGTCTTTGCCATCGGGGGCAGCAAGCTAGGCTTTCGCCAGGCCGGCGACTCCTCGGCCAATGAAGCTTACGATACTCAGAGCCGGCGCTGGCGCAAGCTGGCTCCCCTGCCCAGCGCCCGCGCCGACGCGGCAGCGGTCGCTAGGGGCCTTTCGATCTACGTCCTGGGCGGGCAATCCTCCCGGCTGGGCAGGGTCAGCGCCGCGCTGGAGCGCTACGACTTGCTGAGCGATAGCTGGACGAAGTTGGCCCCGATGCCCACGCCGCGCACCGATTTGGGGGCCGCGCTCATCAGAGACAAGATCTACGCCATCGGCGGCCAGGACTGCATCTCGATCTTCTGTGGCCATACGCTCGATACGGTCGAAGTCTACGATATTAATACCAATAGCTGGTCTCAAGCTGCCCCCTTGCCGGCGCCGCGCGCCGACCTGACCGCCACCGTGGCCCTGGGAGGCAAGATCTACGTCTTCGGCGGCTTCGATCCGGACAAGCGCCGGCCCTCTAGCGACGTCAGCATTTATGATCCGCGCTCCGATCGTTGGAGCCGGGCCAAGCCGATGACCCTGCGCCGCTCGGGCGGCTCGGCCGGCGTGTGCCAAAACAAGATCGTGCTCTTCGGCGGCTATACCACCGGCTTCACTCAGATCCGTCGCCATGCCGTGCTCTATGACCCCCTGAACGACAGTTGGCAGGATGTAGCCGCGCCTAAATTCGCTCGTCAAGGCATTCAGGCCGTGACCAGCGGAGGGGTGCTCTACGCCTTGGGCGGCAGCTCCGAGTCGCGCGTGGCGCACAGCGGGGCCAATGAGGCCTTTAACTGCCAGAGATTAGGTTATGCTCGTCCCGATCCTGACGTCTTCTTCGCGCGTCAAGCGCTGCCTGCCGCCGGCGGTCCGCAGAGGCGGCTCTCGCCCTCTGGGGCCGGCTCGCTGCAGGGCTTGCAGCTCCAGGGCATCCGGCTGCTGCGCCGGCCGTCTGAGCTGATCTTTCGCGCCCAGGGCCGGCATATCAGCGGCCTCAAAGTTGAAATCTACGGGCTCTCCGGCGCCAAGCTGCTGGACTCCGGCTTCAGCCCTGGCCGACAGTTGCGCTGGAATTTGCAGATAGCTTCCGGGTCAAGACCGCTGGCCAACGGGGTCTATCTCTACGTGGTAACCGTGCGCGGGCCGTCCGGAAAGCTCTTGCGCAGTCAGGTGAGAAAGCTGGTGCTGCTGAGATAGGATGATAGGCGTGTTTTCAGAGGGTAGGGACAAGCAGTATGTGGCTGCCCTACCCTCTGAAGGCGGTCACACAGGGGCGTCTCACTTATTCGCTGGAGCCACACTCCAACTCCTGCTTCACCTTCTCAAATGCTTCGATGAATCCGGGAGCTTTCTTGTCCCAGCCTTCTTCTCTCCCAACCAGAATGAGACCATCACAAAGGCTACATGCCTGTTCTATGCGCTGATGATTCTCAAGATACTTGATCATTGAGAGAATGTTAGTTATCACCTGCTTCAGCAAGTGAGGGTGTTCTAAAGCATGGTAGCAAGCTAACTTCAAATGTTCTTGTGCTTCCGCATGTCTTGACGTTTCCAGCAACAAAGCCGCGTAGTTGTAGTGCGCCTCAACATAATCCGGGCGTAGCTCCAGGGCATGCCGATAGTGTTTCTCGGCTTGCTGAATGTCCCCTCGCTTCCCTCGCTTCCCTCGCTTATCCAATAAGTTTGCATAATTGTTATGTGCCTCAGCAAAATCCGGGTTGAACTCCAGGGCGCGCCGATAGTGCTCCTCGGCCTGCTGCACCTCACCTTGCTCCTCTAATAAGAGCGCGTAGTTGTAGTGCGCCTCGACATAATCCGGGTTCAGCTTCAAGGCGCGCCGATAGTGCTCCTCCGCTTGCTGCACCTCACCTTGCTCCCCTAACAAGGCCGCGTAGTTGTTGTGCGCAGTGACGCTTGCAGGGTAGATACGGAGATGTTTTTCATAGGCTTGTCGAGCCAGTTTAACCGAGCCATTGAGGTCCAGGAACACAGCAAATTGGAGCTGAGCGATCTCCCAGTAACCCCTAGCTTTATTCCGCTTCGCGAAGAGTACGCGGAAGACTTTGTCCTGCGCTTCATCCCATCTCCCCTTACCATCCAACTTGCCAGGATGGATGACTATAAGATTCGATTCTCTAATTTGCAATATTCCCCATCGTTCCAGTTGCACCAGTGTTCGCTTTAAGTGTCGGCGGCGACTCCCCGGGATCCAGTTCCTTAGCCCGATCCGGCCGTCAGCCAAGCGTTGTGCTAACCCGATGACCAGCGGATGCCAGGGAAGGATATGCAAGTCATAGCAAATGGCGATTGCCCGAATCAGAGGCTCTATATATTGATGCTCCTTAATCATTCTATTATAGTTAAGATCCCAATAAGTATTATTGCCAAGAAAATCTGAAGCATCATTCAACTGCGCAATATTGTCACGGCTGTGCTTGTTAGCAAGATAATCAATTATAGTTTGGTAGGTCTCACATTTTCTCGCTAGGACCTGAACAGCCGGTTTAGACAACCTGATCCCGATCTCGCGCGCACTGCTCTTGATAAAGGCCTTGATGTTCTTGTCTCTCTCTTCTCTACGAATATCAGGCAAATCGTATATATTCCAGAAGGTGTTGTGGCTGTCGTAACCCGTGCGCGCTAGCTCTCCATTATCTGTTCTAGCGGTCGCTATGACCCAAAGGTGGCGAACTTTGGAGGACA
>CAJXGD010000003.1 GCA_913053845.1 uncultured bacterium
CGCGGCCGATCCTGGAGCCGACAATGGACTACGAGAAAAGTGGCGACGTGCCCAACGTGGTCTTTCCAGAGGGAGCATTGGTCAAAGATGGAGAGCTGTACGTCTACTACGGCGGTGCGGATAAGAGTTGCTGCCTGGCCACGGTGAAATTAGTTGATCTGTTGGATTATCTGCGATATTGCGCGTAGGGGCCTCTGGCCATACACCCGATGTTCCTAATCCAGCTTGACAATAACCCCTTCGTGCGGGCGCAGCGCTAAGCTTGCCAGTGAGACGGTCTCCTCACGATCCAGATAGGTGGATATGACCACAACGCCACCGGTTTCTCTTGGAATAGTCAAGTGTCGTACTCGACCGGAAAAATTGAGCGCCACCAAGCATCTCTGGCTCGGATGCTCACGCAAATAAAGGAAACAGTCATTCGATCCGGCGTCTAACGCCCGATAGCTGCCGCCTTGTAAACACGGCCTGGCCCGGCGATACCAGAGTAAGCGGCGATAGAGATTGAGCAAGGAGCTCGGATCAGCACTCTGAGCCGCTACGTTGCGGACGCGATAGTCGGCCGAGACCGGCAGCCAGGGCTGGGCGACTGAGAAGCCGGCCTGCGGGCCCCCGTCCCATTGCATCGGCGTGCGGGCCGGGTCGCGGCTACGCTGGGCTCCTAGGCGCAGCCCTTGAGGATCTTGCAGCTTGTCAGAGGGAATAAGCCCGTTCTCCAAGCCCAGCTCGTCGCCGTAGTACAACGTGGGCGTGCCGCGCAAAGTCAGCAACAGCATGGCCGCCACGCGGGCCTGAGCCGGAGCAAGGCGCGAGGCTAGCCGGGGGACATCATGGCTACCTAAGACATAATTGGGCCAGGCGAACGGCAGCAGGATCACCTCCAGCTCATCAACGGAGCTGCGAATGACCTGAGCTCGCCAGGGTTGCTTCATCAGGCGAAAGTTGAAGGGCAAGTGCAACTCGCTGCCATCAGGTCCATAGTAGCGGACCCAGCGGGACAGGCCATAGTCGAGCACCTCACCGATCAGACAACGATCCTGATAATTAGCCAGCAAGCGGCGAAAGTCGCGCAGAATCCCGTGCACCTCGTTTTGGTCTTCGTTGTAAAGGTGCAATTGACGTCGGTAGATCTCATTGGGAGGGAGAGCAGGATCGGCCTGGGGATCGGGTGGATTGTCCCGCAGCTCGGCGTCCTTGACGATCATGCTCACCACGTCCATGCGGAAGCCATCCACGCCGCGCTCCAGCCAGAAGCGCAGCACCTCCATCATGGCCGCGCGCAACTGGGGATTGCGCCAGTTGAGCTCGGGCTGCTCCTTAAGAAATTGGTGCAAATAATACTGGCCGCTGCCCTCGTCCCAACTCCAGGCCGGCCCGCCAAAGGCGCTGCCCCAGTTGTTGGGCAGGCCACCATCCGGCCGGGGATCACGCCAGATGTACCAGTCTCGCTTGGGGTTCGCCCGACTGCTGCGCGACTCGACGAACCAGGGGTGCCGATCCGAGCTATGATTGGGCACGTAGTCAATGATGACCTTGATCCCTCGCCGATGGGCCTCAGCGACCAAACGATCGAAAGCGGCCAGATCACCGAAGAGCGGATCTACGTCACAATAGTCGCTCACATCGTAGCCGAAATCGGCCATGGAAGAGGGATAGAAGGGACTGATCCAGATGGCGTCGATGCCCAGAGAATCTGGAGTGCCATCATTCAGGTAATCGAGCTTGGCGATGATGCCCTGCAGGTCGCCGATCCCATTGCCGCTGGTGTCGTTGAAGCTGCGCGGGTAGATCTGGTAGATGACGCCGCGCTGCCACCAAGCTTGCTTAACCATCGCTTGCCAAGCGCTCTGCCAGGGCAATCGCTCCCAGCACTCCGGCCCGTCGGCCCAAGTCGGGTGGGACGATATACTGATCTATCTCAGCTAGAATTTCCGTGGCCTGTAGATAGCCGTTCAATAGGGCCTGCACTTTCTGCCGAATCAAAGGGAAAAGCTGAGCCTGAGCCATTACGCCACCACCCAGGACGATGCGTTGCGGTGAGAGCGTGTAGATGTAGTTGACCAGCGCCAGCCCCAGATAGTGCGCCTCCAGCTCCCAGGCCGGATGGTCAGGCGGCAAAGCTCCCGGCGAGCGACCCCAGCGCCCGGCCAGCGCCGGTCCTGAGGCTAACCCCTCCAGACAATCGCCGTGATGGGGACAGCATCCCCGGTAGGGATCGGCACTTAGATCATGAGGCACGTGAATGTGGCCCATCTCCGGATGGAGCAAGCCGTGCAGCAATCGTCCCTCCACCATCCCGCCCCCGCCGATGCCCGTGCCCACGGTCAGATAGATGAAATCATCTACCTCCTGGGCCGCACCCCAACGATGCTCGCCCAGCGCCGCGGTATTCACATCGGTGTCGAAGGCCACCGGCAAATCCAGCGTTCTTTGCAGCGCGCCGACCAAGTCGGTCTGAGCCCAGCCGGGCTTGGGCGTCGAGGTGATATATCCGTAGGTAGGCGAATTGGGCCGCAGGTCCAAGGGGCCAAAAGAGCCGATGCCGATGGCTGCCAATGGCAGGTATTTCCGTTGCTCCGCGAAGAAGGCGATCGCTCGACCCAGCGTCTCGGCCGGCACGCCGGTGGGGAAGCTCGTCTCGGCGCTGATTCGATCCGGAGAGCGGCCCACCGCGCAGATGAACTTGCTGCCGCCGGCCTCCAAGCCTGCGTAAACTGCGCTCATTCCTGGTCGGCTGGCTGCACGATCAGCTTGTTCCCTTCGACCCGCTCCACCCGCACGCTGCGACCGGCCTCCAAGCGTTGGCCCTCGGGCGTCTGCGCCTTCCAATGCTCGCCATTGACCAAGATGAAGCCGATGGGATCTAGCCGTTGCTTGACCGTCCCCTGAGCCCCGACCAACCCCTCTAGGCCGGTGACCGGTCGGCGTCGCTGCGCCAGCAACGCCTTGCCGATGATGAAGACTGAGAGAGCCGTAACCGTACCCACGGTGGCCACCACGTTCCAGATGGAGAGCTGGATGGTAGAGTCGGGCAGGTTGAACAGGGTGAAAGAGCCCCCCAGCAGGGAGACCACCCCCATGGTGGTCAAAACCCCATGGCTGGGCGTGAAGGCGTCGAGCACCATCAGCAGCGCGCCAAAGAGGATCAACCCTAAGCCCACCAGGTTGATCGGTAGCACCGAGAGCCCCATAAAGGCCAACAAGAGCGATATGCCACCGACGGCAAAGCCGAAGCCGACTCCCGGACTGAAGAATTCGTAGATCAGGCCGTAGATGCCAATTAATAATAGAATATAGGTCAGATTGGGATCGGCCAGATAGTTGAGCAACTGCTCTCGCCAACTCATGTTGATCTCTTCCAGGGAAGCGTTCTCGATGTTGATCACCCGTCCGTCCTTGGTGCGATAGCCGTTCAACTTCTGGCGCAGCTCGGCGAGATTATCGGCCAACAGATCAACCACACCCATCTTAAGCGCCTCATTGGCGGTCAGCACCACGCTGCGGCGCACCGCCTGTTCGGCCCAGGCGGCCGCGCGGGGGTCTTTGCGCTTCTGCTCGGCGAGGCTGCGCACATAGGTGGCCGAAAAATTGACGATCTTCTGGCTGATGGGGTTCTCGGCGCTGACCGAGCCGGTTTGACTTGGCGCGGAGGGGCTGGGCTCAGACGCGGGTGCGCCCGGCACACCGCCACCGATCGAGACGGGGTGAGCCGCGCCAATCGTCGTGCCCTGGGCCATAACTGCCACGTCAGAGGCCATAGTGATAAAAGTTCCGGCCGAGGCAGCCCAGGCACCGGTCGGGGCGATCCAGACCACCACCGGAACGGAGGAGGCCAGCATGGAATCTATGATCTCCTTCATCGAGCTGAGCAAGCCGCCGGGGGTATCGAGCTGGATGATGATCAGCGAGGCACCCTCCCGCTGGGCTTTAGTGATGTTGGAGCTGAGATACTCTTGGGTGATAGGATTGATGCTCGCTTTGAGCTTCAAGAGGTAGATCGGCCCTACCGGCTTCTTGGCCACTACTTGGCCGGCTAACGGCAGGCCGCCCCAAAACACGAGCAACGCTATCAGGATGATGAACCCACCGATATATCGTGTTCGCATCGTCCTTCCCCTTCGATCTGGTGGAGGTGGGGGGAGTCGAACCCCCGTCCGAAAACGCTTTCGCTTGGCTTCTACAGGCTTATTCTCACCATTGGTTTTAAGCGGCCGAGCTCCTGCGAGACCTGATCTCGGCCGCCGAGCTTCCCTGTTATCTCACGCGCCCTCGGGAAGCGCTCTGGCGCGCCAGCCCGCATGATCGGTGTCCCCTGTGGGCCCTACGGGCGGAGGCCCACGGAGACAGCTCCTATTATAGCCCCTAGGTTTAGTTCAGGGCAGGAGCGGCAAGTGCAAAATCATTGGCACTTATTGGTGTTCTGCGCGGTTTTAGGAGCTGGCAGAAAGCTCCGCCTGCTACCCTCACGTCCACGTTCCCGTCGAATCCATTCACCCCCATGTCAAAGAGCAAAACCGGCCAGACATACTTATTATAGCAGCCTCTACCCGGCTTGCAAGCGAGAGGGCGGCGCGCCAGCGGCGGCGAGTGAGGCGTAAGCCGGATCCTGTCGTGGAGGACCATCCATCTTAGCGACCTACCCGCAGACGCGGCCTCTCTCTAAGAGAGGCGCTCGGACGGGCCGCCCGAAAACGTCTGCCTATTCGGTCTTGCTCCGGCCGGGGTTTGCCCTGCCCCCAGACCTCGCGGCCGGGGCGGTGGGCTCTTACCCCACCTTTTCACCCTTACCTCTGCCCTACGTAGGGCCAGCGGCGGTATCTTTTCTGTGGCACTTTCCCGGGATCGCTCCCGCTGGACTTGCGGCCAGCGACCTTGCCCTGTGGAGTCCGGACTTTCCTCGAATCAAGCGGTGAAAAGCTTGACCCGCGGTCCTCTACCTCGCTCGCGGCCGCGTGAAGCGCGCGCCGCATCGCTCGCAGTAGTATACCCGCTGGCCGCGTCCCTGCCGAGCGCGCAGCCGCCCGCCGCAACGCGGACAAAGGCGATAGAGCAGCCAACGGATGCCTATTACCAGCAGCACTGCGGCCAAGAGCCCGCCGCCCCAGTAGAGCAGGGCTAGATTTCCGCCCTGCTGAGCAGCACCTCGCTCCGCAGAGGTGGGTGGGCCCTTCTTGGGGGGGACGCCCTCTTTTGGAGGCAAAAGAGCTTTGGAGAGCGCAGCGACCGTCTCTCGAACCGCTTGGGCGACCCGGCGTCGCAGCAGCGCCTGGCTCACTTGCGCTTGCAGGTCGGTCAGCGTGCTGCCCGCCAAGCGCTGGCCCAGATCTGGGCTGAGCCAGAGACGAAACTGCCAGCGATCGCTTTCTTTTACGTAAAGCGCAAAGACGGCTTTTTTCGGCTCTATCTTCCAGTTAGTGCGGATGCGTGCCGCCAACTGGCTGGGATCATCAAAGGGGTCGAGCAGAGTGATCAGGATGGTCACCCGCACTCCGGCCTGGCTCTGGAGAGCGCTGAGTGCCGTCTGGAGCGCTGGGCGGCTGCTGCCGATCGCGGCCGCATAGTCATTGAGCGCGCCTATCTGTTTAGGTAGTGGCAACTCCTGGCCCCAAGCGCTAAAAACTCCACCGAGCCAACCGGCGACAATCAGAATGAGCCAGAGGGCTAGTAGGGGGGTATTGCTATAAGCCCTTGTTGATGAGAATGCGCGAGCAGTTCTCACAGGCGATCAGATCCAACCCCTCCCGCAGACGCGAGAGGGTCGTCTCGCTCAGCTTCAGTTTGCACCCCCCGCAGGAGCCGGCCACCACCGGGACCAGCGGGTCTGCATAGTCGCGCGCCAGCCGTTGATACCGTTCGAGCAGCAGGGCCGGAACCCGCTCGACCTGGGCCACCCGCTCCTGCTGTTCTTGGCTGATCTGTCCCTCGGCGGCGGCAATCTGCGACTCCACCGTCTTGATATCTTGGCCGGTCTGCACTTCCAACTGGGAGAGGGCAGCTTGCTCTGCTTGCAAGCGAGCTTCTTCCTGACCCATCTCGTCCATCAGCGCCAGGGCCTCATCCTCAAGCTGCCCCATCCGTCGCTGATCGTGGGTCACTTTGTGGCGCAGGGCCTCCATCTCCTTGAAGCTGAGCAGACCATGATCGAGCTGTTGGCGATAGTGGCGCAATTGTTCATCGAGGTCATCCACCTCGGCGTTGCGCTCGCGGCTGCGCTGCTGCAGCTCGCTCAGTTGGCTCTTGAGCTGCTCGACCCGTTCTTCTTCGGCCTTCAGCGCCTCCTCCAGCTTGGCAATGTGCTCTTGGTAAGAACGAATCGCCCGCTGCAACTCCCGGACCTGTTGATCATGCGCCTGAATCATCTTGAGGGTCTCCAGCGCTTCTCGCATCGCCACGCCATTATTGTAGGCGACCGCCCGGCGGCAATCAAGTGGGTTGATCCCTATCATCAAGCGGCAAGCCTGCCAGGCGCATGATCTCGAGTGCGTTGGTAGTGGGACAAGGGCCAAGCCGTAAGAGATAATCGAAGCGCATTTGTGCCGCGATTATCTCTTCCCTGAAGTGAAAATTCTTGATCTGGGGCAGCTCATCCGCCAGCTTCACCAGCTCCAGGTCGTGGGTGGCAATGATCCCAAGGCCCTGGCAGCGGACCAGCTCGCGAAGATATGAACGACTGCCGACCAAGCGCTCCCGATTGTTGGTTCCCTTGAAAATCTCATCAATGAGGAAGAAAAGTGGATAGCCCTCATCTCCCTCCAGCGCGGACAACAGCCGTTTTAACCGCCTTACTTCTGCGTAGAAATAGGATAGACCGTCGGTGACGGAATCACTGATCTTGATGCAAGTGTAGAGCCTAAAGCTGGAGGTGTGCAGCGCAGCAGCGTTCACCGGGCCACCGGCATAGGCCAGAGCGAGGTTGATGCCGATGGTCCTGAGGAAGGTACTCTTGCCGGCCATGTTCGACCCGGTGATCAGTGCGATCTCTCCGAGCCGATTAAGCGTGAAGTCATTGCATATCCTGTTTTTTGCTGGAATAAGAGGGTGACCTAGCCCTCGTGCCTGAAAGACGATCCGTTCTCTGTGGTCGGAGGGTGGGACCAGTTGAGGAAAGACGCACTCCGGGTTGAGATAGGCAAAATTGGCCAATGAGCACAGCGCTTCCAGCTCGTACCACACCTTAAGCCAGCGGGGCAGCAGCCGAGCGAGTCGGGCCTTATAGTAGTTGAGGCGGTGGCAGAAATAGAGATCCCAGGGAAAGAGCGCGTTGAAGATGATCCATAAGAAGGGGTTGGTTCGCACCCCGAGTGCAGTCATCACCCGTAAGATCCCTTTGATATAAAGCGACGGCCGCTGTTGGGGGTTGATGAACGGTTGGACCAGTATGGCTAAGCGCCGGTTTCGGCCATAGCGCTGAGTTTCCAAATAACGGAAACCGGCCCGGAACCGTTCGAGCTCCTTCTCCAAGTCCAGGGCCTCCCAGAAAGCAGGTGCGAGCTGGCGCAGCTTGGCGTAGTAGAGCGCCACATAGAGCAGGGTGGAGATGAGCCAGACGTTGGGAAGCAACGCGAGACGAGAGAGAGTAAAGAGGGCAATATTTAGCACCGAGAGCCCCCCCAACAGCAGTAAGCTCGCTCGGAGCGACCGACCAGAGTGCTCAGCGGCGGCGAGCCATTTGAGGAGAGGCCCGCCTTCCCAGGGTTTGTTCGCTCGAGGGGAGACCAGGGCGGAGTGCAGCCTCAGCTTGGTGCGAAACAACGTCAGGGGGGATAGCTCGCGGACTAAGGCCTGCCTCTCACGGATGGCCTCTTGATCTGAAGATGCGCTGAGCAGCCAATCCCTGAGGTGCTCGCTGCCTCCGCGCGACGCTGCGGTGTTCAGTAACTGGTGCAGGGAGCGTGTTCCGACCAGATCAAGATCGCTGCCGAAAGGATGGTCCTCGGAAGGGAGCGTGGCCGGTGCCTGGCGCAAGCGCCCCCAATCCCGCCTGATGCGGGCCAGTTGATCCGCTTGGATCGTGATCCACAGCCGGTGCCTGCTGAGGCTTCGTTTGACCCGCTGATGGCCGCGGACCAACAAGATAAAGCCGCCGATCAGCAGGACGGTGACGCCCCCGCCCCACCAGGCCCCGCCCCAGCGGAAAGCGGCATAGCCGACCAGCATCCCGACCAGGAAGTAGGCTAACCGGATGCTGGAATACCGGTCGCTCAGTTGGTTAAGTGCCACTACACGTCTTTTCAGACGAATGATCTGAGACTGCAGCGCCTGCTCTCGAGTTCTCACCTATTTGCTCTCAAGTGAGGATGGGTCCCACCGGGGTCGGTTCCTCTCCCAGAGGACGCGGGTAGGTAGTGATCAGCACGGAACCGGACGACCGTTCCAAGGTCCGCAGCGAGATGTCTCCCAGAAAATAGCGCTTAACCCGCGAGCGTTCCAGGCGGCCCAGGACCAAGATATGCTCCTGGCCAGCCTCTTGGAGCATCACCTCGGCCGGCTCGCCCTCCCGGATCGCTACATCGGCACCGAGCCCCATCTCGGCGAGGACCCCCAGCGCTGTCTCAGCGTGATCCTCGGCTTCCTTTCGCTCTTCGGCGCTCGGCGCGATCGCCAAGACGGTGATCCTGGTACCCAGCGCCGCGGCCAGCTCGCCCGCTTGGCGCACCGCTTCCAGTGAGGTCAGCCGTCCCGTCGCCCCCACCAGCACCGGCTGATCGGTCCGCAACCCCTTAGCTACCAGAACCGAACAGGGTGCTCCATAAGCGACCTCTTGTGCCACCGAACCCAACAGGAAACGACGCAGGCCCCGATGGCCGCGCGTGCCGGTGATGATCAGGTCATAGGTCGGGTCGTCGGCCTCGCGCAGTATTTCGGGCACCGGACGTCCTTCGCTGACGCGCAGGCGCACAGCTTGCCCTTGGCTGCCGATGAGGTGCACCTCATAAAGCCCCTTGTGCAGCACCTTGAGGGCATGCTTGGCTCGCGGCCGGCCCTGAGTATCATGGGGAAAAAGCCCCAGAGCATTCAGCTTGGCCTCCGCCTGGCGCAGCAGTTGGAAGTAAGCCGGCTCCACCCCCCACTCGGCCAGTTTTTCGCCGGACAACTTATGCCCTAGGGGAGCGTTTTTCACGACGGGCGCAACGTGCAGCACCGTCAAACTGGCACCGGAGGAGATGCTCAGGCGCGCTCCAAATTCGAGCGCCTGCTGGCAACTGGGCAGGTACGAGATAGGAATGAGCAACTTGCGCATCCATGCCTCCTCTTTCAGTGGGTAGGGCCAAACAGGGGCCAATAGAGCGTCACGAGCGCCATCAAGATTATAACCGATGCCAGGGCCAGCCGCGCCCCGGCGCGCAGGTAGTCGGAGGGTCGCAGTAGTCCGCTGGAATAGGCGATCATCCCCGCCGGTGTGGAGGCGATCACCAGATAGCCGAAGCCGGAGGCGATCGCGGTGACAAAACCGGCATCTAAGATGCTCGTCCCGGCCAATTTGGCCATGTGCAGCGTGATCGGTCCCAGCACGGCCACCGCTGCCCCGGTGCTCATCATGTTGGTCAAGATGAGCATGAGCAGCACGATGGCCAGCAGGAGCCCCACTCCATGCGCCAGGCCCAGTGGGGTCAGCACACCGAGGAAGGTCTGAGCCAGCCAGGAGGCGACCCCCGTCTGCTGCAAGCGCAGCCCCAAAGATATGGCCGCCGCGTAGAGCCAGATCACCCCCCAGTTGACCCCCGAATTGAGGTCCTCCCATTTGACCAGCCCGGTGACCAGATAGAGTGAAGCGCCCAGCAGGGCCACGATCCCCAGCCCATAGCGCCCGCTGAGGGTAATCCAGCCCAGCAAGACCAGCAGGAAGATACCGATCGTCTGCCACTCGGCCAGGCTCATCGGGCCGGAGCGGCGCACCTGCCCGCGCAGCCGCGCCAGCGCCCGCCGTAGATCGTGCACCTCCGGACGAAAGGTGTGCAGCAGCAGCCAGGGCACCACCGGGATCTGCAGCAGCACCATGGGATAGGCGTATTTCATCCAGTCCAGATAGCCCACATGGATGCCAAAGAGCGAGCGCCAGTAGTCGAGCATGATGGCGTTGCGCGCGCCGCCGGAGGGGGTGCCGACGCCGGCGATCTGAGCCCCATAGGCCACCGAGAAGATGAGCACCGCGGCCAGGCCGCGCACCTGGGGATGATCTCGCTGGACCAGGCCCACGATGGCCAGCACGACCGGCAGCATCATCGCCGCCACCGTGTGCTCACCGATGAAAGAAGCCAAGAGAGCGGAAACGGCGGTGATCCCGAAGGCCAGCCGACCCAAGCGCGGTCCGCTCAGGCGAAAGATGGCGAAGGCGATCCGGCGGTCGAGCCGCTGTTTGACGATGGCCACCGAGATCATCAGTGAGCCCATGATGAAGAAGACCGAGTCACTCATGAACGAGCGGGCGATCTCATCGGGGCTGGCGAGGGCGAAAAAGGCTTGTAGAACGGCGATAAGCAGCGCCACCGCCGGCAAGGGAATCGGCTCGGTGATGAAGAGGATCACCGCCACGATCAGGATGTCCAGGGCGCGCATCCCGGCGGGGGTCAGACCAGGTGGAGGGGGCACAAGCAGCAGGGCCACACCGACCAAAATGCTGAACCACAGCCAGCGCCGTGCCGCCAGTCGATGGAGAAAATGCACCGCCGCTCAGACCTCGCTCCCTGGGTTCATGAGCATGGCGCTCAGTCTAGCCGACCGGGAGTAGGGGAGACAAGCGGGGGCAATGTTCCGCTAGACACCGGACAGAGCACACCTGCCAGAGCCTTGGAAGCGGCGCGGCGACCGGCCTTCCATCGTTGGCCCTCCGGGCGAAGCGGGCTAGAGTGAGACTGCCTTCCTAGGCACCTAGTGAACCTCCTGTTTGGGGCGCCCTCCGCCGAGAGAACGGAGGGCGCTCACCTTTCCAAGTCCAGCTTATCACGGGGCTTTTCAAAGTTGGTAAGCCGCTTCTCCCAACTCCACATCGAGACCCTCTCCCTCCTCCTCCTCGCTTACCCTTATAGGCATGAAGACACTTATAAGCTTGAGCATGAGGTAGGTCAGGACGAAAGAATAGCCGGCTACTATCGCGACACCGAGAAGCTCCACCAAGAATTGATGGACATTTCCTTCTATAAGGCCAGAAACCCCATTGATCGATCGCAAAGCAAAGACCCCGGTCAGAATGATTCCAAGTATTCCTCCAACGCCGTGAACCCCCCAAACATCGAGGGCGTCGTCCCATTTGACCTTCTTCCTGAACTCAATGGCGCCATAGCAAGCCAACGAAGCGGCCACACCTATCACCGCAGCCGCCCAGGGATGAATGTAACCACTGGCCGGCGTCACCGCGGCCAGACCTGCGACGGATCCGGTTAAGGCTCCCATTAGTGAAGGCCTCCTTCTTATGATCCACGAGAATATGAGCCAAGTGATAAGGGCCACCGATGCGGCTATGTCCGTGTTGACGAAGGCGTTCGCAGCCAAACTATCGGCATGGAGAGCGCTTCCGGCGTTGAAACCGAACCATCCGAACCACAAAAGCCCGGTTCCCAAAGCAACGTAAGTTATGTTGTGAGGTTCATCCTTTTTGAATGTACGGCTTCCCAGGACGAAGACTGAAGCCAAAGCCGCCAATCCAGCCGAGGCGTGGACTACCGCACCACCTGCGAAGTCGGCAAACCCCATCTGTTGAAGGAATCCTCCACCCCACACCCAGTGGGCAACGGGAATGTAAACGATTATGCTCCAAAGGGTCAAAAAGATGAGATAGGCTCTGAATCGCATCCTGCCCGCGAACGCGCCGGTGATCAATGCCGGTGTTATAATCGCGAACATCTCTTGAAAAGCGAAATAGGCATAAAGCGGGATAGTCCCACCGTAATGGGGATTTGGCCCCGCCAGTATGACGTTCTCTAAAAACAAATAGTTGAACCCCCCTATGATCCCATGTACATCCGTGCCGAAGGCCAAACTGAACCCAAAGAGGAACCAGATCGTGGTTACGATTCCCATGGATGCGAAGCTCTGCAGGACGATGGTCAAAACGCTCGTCTTTCGCACCATGCCACCGTAGAAAAAGGCCAAACCTGGCGTCATGACGAACACCAGCGCCGCACTCAAAAGGACAAAAGAAACATCTCCGTGGTTAATCATAAGGCTGCCTCCTTAAATACTACCAATTCCCTGCCACATTGGTGAAGAGACTGTTATCCTGAGGAATCCTTGACGAAATGTGAACTCTTGTGCCTACGAGAGCGTAGCTCAGCTAAGTGTTCAGGGTTTTCTTGGAAATAGTCGATCAAGTCGTGAATGCGCTCGATCGTCTGCTGGCTGAGATGATGCTCCAGTCCTTCGATATCTCGTTGCAGAATAGGCTCGGCGACGCCCAACATGCGCAAGAACTCTTCCAATTTTAAGTGCCGGCGCCGCACCGCTTTGGCGATCGCCTCTCCGGCGGAGGTCAGTACCAAGCCCCGATATTTCTCATAGCGGACCAACTCCTGCTCGTCGAGCTTCTGGATCATCTTGGTCACCGAAGAGGGCTGAACTTGCAACGAGGAGGCAATATCCACCACGCGGGCATAGCCCTTCCCTTGGATCAGCGTATAGATCCGCTCCAGATAGTCTTCGGTGCTCGTGGTGGTCGGCATCTCAGTCACCCGAGGGCATTGTAGCCGATGAGGCCGAGTGGGCCAAATGGTGATTAAGAGCCTATGTTGAATATCTGCACGAGCAACAGGACGTTCAGGGCGATGATCAGCGTGACAATCAAGATAGCCAGCGCGGTCGTCCCGGGCCGGTTGACCAACGCACCCATCAGGTCGCGCCGTCGGGTGAAGAGCACGATGGGGATGATGGCAAAGGGCAACTGGAAGCTCAGCGCGACCTGGGAGAGCACCATCAGCTTGACCGGGGCCACCCCCAGCGAGACGGCCAGTACCGCCGGGATCATCGTCAATATGCGAGTGAGCAGACGTCTGAGCCAGAGGGGAAATTTGATATTTAAGAACTCCTCCATAACGATCTGGCCGGCCAGCGTGCCGGCGGTCGAGGAGGCCAATCCCGAGGCGAGCAGGGCGATGGCGAAGACCAAGGCGGCGAAGCCGCCCAGGAGTGGGATGAGCGTGCGATGGGCCGCCTGGATGGAGACGACCAGCAGGTCATTGCGATAGAAGACGGCGGCAGCCATGATCAGGATGGCCGCGTTGACCCACCAGGCGGCGGTCAGGGCCAAAACAGTATCCAGTGAGGCCAGGCGAAATAGCTTCTTGCCCCTGCTATGAGCGTTCTGACGGGTGAGAATATGCGTCGAGTGCAGGTAGAGATTGTGAGGCATCACCGTCGCCCCGAGGATGCCGATGCCGACGAACACGAAGGTCGGGTCGGGGTTGAGGGTGGGCACGAAGCTCTTGAGCGCCACCAATACCCAGTCGGGCCGAGCCAGCACCAGCTCGATGAGATAGCCCAAGCCTATGAACCCGATGAGAGAGATGATGATGAACTCGAAGGCCCGGTAGCCGTAGCGTATGACGAATAAGAAGAGCAACACATCTAGGCCGGTGACCCAGACGGCGGTCAGCATGGGCAGGTTGAAGATCATGTGGATGCCGATCACTGCGCCCAGGAACTCGGCCAGATCGGTAGCCATCATGGCTAGCTCGGCTGTGACCCAGAGAAAGTAGCTCATAGGGCGGGAGAAGTGCTTGCGACAGTTGGCGGCCAGTCCCCTGCCGGTGGCGATCCCCAACTTGGCGGTGAGGATTTGCAGGAAGATCGCGATCATGCCAGAGGCGAAGACCACCCAGAGTAGGTCGTAGTTGAAGCGCGAGCCGGCCTCGATGTCGGTGGCCCAGTTGCCGGGGTCCATGTAGCCCACACTGACGATGAAGGCCGGGCCGAGATAGGGCAAGATGGCCCGAGCGGAGCTCCAACGGCTGCGCCTCGCCTGGGGTTGAATTTTGGCTTCGGCAATTCTATTGCTCATGGCTAACTTTCTTGCCGGCAACTATAGCAAGCGAGCAAGCCACTGTCAAGCGGGAGTAATTGGTGCGCCAAGAGGGCGGCTACGGCCGCAGACGGCTCAGTTGGGAACTGTGGCTATCGGGAGGAAATACGTTTCTCCCCCCACACCATCCGTCACATCCTGACAGGTGTACAGGGAGAAGCTGCGCGAGTTGGAGGCAGCAGTGCCCCAAGAATTTGCCTTTACAGAGTGATCTCTAATTAGCTGGCGCCCGCTCCTTGCTTATCTGAAGGAGCGGCTTGCGGCTCCTTAAACTCTTTTGCGGCCTCCAAGACTGTGGCCAGGCCAGAGAGAATCCCGGAAGTCTCTAGCGGCAAGAAGATCTTGGTCGCCTGGCCTTGAGCGATTGAGGTCAGCGCTTCGAGGTATTTCAAGGTGATCAGCTCGTTGGTGGGATGGCCTTCGTGGATGGCGTTGAAGACCGTTCCGATTGCCTGCGATTCCCCTTGGGCGTTCGCGATCCGCTGGTACTTCTCCGCCTCGGCGATCTTCTGGATCGAGGTCGCCTGACCCTCAGCGGTTAGGATCGCTGACTGCTTGGACCCTTCGGCCTTGGTGATCTGCGATTGGCGTATCCCTTCGGCCTCCAAGATCACCGCGCGCTTTTCGCGCTCGGCCTTCATCTGTCGCGCCATGGCGTTGGTGATGTCTGCCGGAGGATCGATCGCTTGGATCTCCACGCGGGTGACCTTGATGCCCCAGCGGTCGGTGGCCTCATCCAAGATCACCTGCAGGCTGCTATTGATCCGCTCCCGGGAGACCAGCGTCTCGTCAAGGGTCAGGTCGCCCACCTGGTTGCGCAGGTTGGTCTGAGCCAGTTTGGTGACCGCCAAGTTGAAATCTTCGACGTTATAGATCACCTTGAAGGGATCGGTCACCTGGAAATAGAGGACCAGGTCGACCGCGACGCCCACGTTGTCCTTGGTGATGACTTGCTGAGGGGGCACATCAATGACCCGCTCGCGCATATCTACCTTGACCATCCGGTCGATGAGGGGCACGATCACGTTGAGCCCCGGCTGGCGAGTGTTCTGGTACTGCCCCAGTCGTTCAACCAGTCCCTTCTCATAGGGACGAATGATCTTGAGGGACGTAGGTCCCAACACCAGTACGAAGGCCACGACGACGATTGCGATTAAGATTTCCAATGCTGACCTCCTTCGAAAGTTAGCTGAGCAGTTCGTCTGTTTCTTCCTCTCCCCAGTCGCGGGGAGAGACGATCAACCGATTGCCTTGGACTTCGAGGACCACGATCCGCTGGCCCTGGGGAATGCGCCTGTCGCTCTCGGCCCGCCAATCTTCGGTCTCCACCCGCACCCGTCCCGAGTTTCTTGCCCCATCGATCGTCTCGATGACCATCCCCTCTTTGCTGATCAGGTAGTCCACGTTGGCCAGTTGGGGCTCCAGGTGGGTGAGCAGGCGCGCGATGGGGCGCGTAATGGGGATGGAGATGAGGGAGAGCCCTGCAAAGGCCAACCACTGAAGCGAGAGGGGTAGATGAAGCACGCTTAGCAGTGTCACCAGCAGCGCGGCGGC
This sequence comes from uncultured bacterium, assembly GCA_913053845.1. GTDB lineage: Bacteria > Bipolaricaulota > Bipolaricaulia > RBG-16-55-9 > DRJF01 > DRJF01. The sequence continues at coordinate 15,566 of CAJXGD010000003.1, forward strand.
CCCGAAACCGGCCAGGACGAGCCCCGGCAGAAACAACTCCAGGCTGAAAAGCAGCATCGCGAAGATCAACCATAGATAAAAAACCACCCGCTCTCTCCCTCCTGGCGCACCGCTTGACTGGCGGCATTGACATCATATTATCTGCCCTGGTTGAGGTGAAGTCAAACGCTGCATGGTTGACCGCCATTGCACCTGCTCTTGACCCATGACAGAGTTGCATCCGGCGGGAGCGAGCTGCTACGATAGGCCATCCACAAGGAGGTTTGCCGATGCCCTGGATTCGCGTGATTGACGAGGACGAGGCCGAAGGGGAGTTGCAACAGATCTATCAAGAGATCGCCGGTGCACGGGGGAAGGTGGCAAACATCATGAAGATACACAGCCTGCTGCCCCAGACGATGAAGCGCCATCTGGAGCTCTATCTCTCCATTCTTTTTGGCCGCACGGGGCTGACGCGCCCGCAGCGCGAGATGATCGCGGTGGTGGTCTCGGCCCAGAACCGCTGTGCCTACTGTCTGAATCATCATGGCCAAGCGCTGAACGCTTATTGGAAGGATGATGAAAAACTGGCTAATTTTCAGCGCGACTTTCGCTCCATCGCGCTGGGCCAGGCCGAGCGGGCGATGCTGGACTACTCCGCCAAGCTGACCCGTGATCCGGCGGGGGTGGGCGAGCGTGACATACAAGCACTTCATGAGGCCGGCTTCTCCGACGAGCAGATCCTGAGCATCAACCTGATCGCCAGCTACTTCAACTTCGTCAATCGGGTGGCCGAAGGGCTGAACGTGGAGTTCAGTGAGGAGGAGATGCGGGGGTATAAATATTAACCTAGCGCCGGATATGCACTTCGAGCTTGCTCTGACCGGGGCCGATCAGCGAGTGCAAAAAGGCGCTGATCACGCTGATCAGAATCGAGCCTAGGAGCAGCCAGCCGAAGCCGTGGATTTGAAAGCCGGCTCCGGGCACCAGCGCGCTGGTGAAGTAGAGCATCAGGGCATTGATGAAAAAGAGCGAAAGACCTAGGGTGAGGATATGCGCCGGCAAGGTGAAGAGGACCAGCACTGGGCGGACGAGCGCGTTGAGCAAGCCGAAGATGAGCCCGGCCCAAATCGCCACGCGAAAATCGGTGATCTCGATGGCCGGAATGAGCCAAGCCGTGGCATAAATAGCCAGTGTAGCCACCACCCAGCGCCCGATGAACTGCACCAAGACGTTCTCCCTCTGCATGGTCCGATTTTAGCATCGGCATTCATTCGGCTGCAAGTCACGCTCTAACCAGGGACCGTGCGGTTATGACTGGTGACACAGAGGCCTGACTTTTTTAGGGCCGGCCGGCACCTTAAATTGCCTCGCAGCTTTAGCGCGAGGACCTGCACCAGTCCAGCAAAAAGGTCGAACAAGATTACCTGCCAGGCGAAGCTTGCGGTCAGGCGCAAGATGATTTCTCCAGTGAAACGCCGACCGCTTCCAGCTCAGCGCAGCCGCCAGAGGATCAGCGCTCCGGCGACGCTGAGCAGGGCCGCATAGCCAAAGCCGACCGCCGGAGAGAAGGTCGTCCAGAGCAGACCGACGATCAGGCTGGAGACCAGATCACCCACGCCATTGACCGCTGCCAGCGTCCCGAAGCCGGTGCTCCGCACCTGCTCAGGTAAAAGCTCTGCGGCCAGCGCCCGCTCCAGCGTGTCCTCCACGGCGATATAAAAGCCGCCCAAGACGAAGATAAACGCCAGATAGCCTATGGACGAGAAGGGCAGCATCAGCCCCAGGCCCATCAGCGCGGCTAGCAGATAGCCCATAGCCAGCAGAGTGCGTTTGTTGAGGCGATCGCCCAGCACACCCACCGGATAGGACATACCGGCGTAGATCACGTTATGCAGCACGTAGAGCCCCACGGCAATCGTCCCGGCCACTGCTGCCCCTAGCTGGGGGGTGAGCAGCTCGACAGCGCGCAAGGTGAGCAGCGTATGGGCAAAGTCTCCCGCGCCAAAGATACCGACGCCAACTAGATAACGCCTGAACGAGCCAGGCAGTGAGCCCAGCGCTCCCCAGAAGCGCAGCCCCGGCTTTGCCGCGCGCCGCCGCTCGCGCACCAGCGTCGCAAACGAGAGCGCCGCCAGCAGACTGGGAATCATGGCGATGAGGAAGATCCAACGATAGGCTGCCGTCTCGCTCATGATGGGGGTGAAGAGCGCGATCAACCCCAGGGCGCCCAGCGGTCCCAGAATGGCTCCCAACGTGTCGCCGGTGCGCTCGAAGCCGAAGGCGTGTGCGCGTGCCTGGGGCGGCACCGACTCGGTCAGAATGCTGTCCCGCAGCGGCCCTCGCGCCCCGCGTCCCATCCAGGCGATCGCCCGCGCCGCCATCACCAGCGGCCAACCGGTCGCCGCAGCAAAAGCACCCACCGCGAGTCCCGTAAGCGCGTACCCTCCAACGACGATCGGCTTACGCCGGGCGACCCGATCGCCGATCCAGCCAAAGATCAGTTTGACCGTGCTGGAGAGCCCATCGGCCACCCCTTCAACCGCCCCCAGCACCACCGGAGGGATGCCCAGCGCAGCGAAGAAGAGCGGCAAGATGGCCGTGGCGACCTCGTGACCGGCGTCGCTCAAAAAACTGGTCAGCGACATGGCCCAGACGTTGCGCGTGAGCCAGGGGCGGGCCCGCCTCGGCGACGGCGGCCCTGAAGTTGGCCTCACAGCACCAGCAGCTCGGAGGGTCGGTCGCGATAACTCAGATGCAGGCGGCAGTCGCCCTGGCCGTCCAGATGGCGCCGCACCGTCTCCAAGGCGACCTCCGGCCGATTGTTGTTCTGACTGAGATGGGCTAGCAGGACTTGGCGCAAGCGGCCCTCGCGGGCCAAGCCAGCAATCAGTTCGCCGGTACTGTCATTGGAAAGATGGCCCAACTCGCTCTGAATGCGCTGTTTGAGATATTGAGGGTATGGACCTTCAAGCAACATCTGCACATCGTGATTGGCCTCGATGATCAGGGCCTCACAGGGAGCCAGCCGTCGCCGCAGCCTGGGGGAAACCAACCCCAGATCGGTGGCGATCGCCACCAGCACCGTCCGTCCCGTCCCTTCCGAGGGTCCCTGGATCAGAAAGCCGCAGGGCTCACAGGCATCATGGGAGACGCGAAAGGGCTCGATCTGCAACGCGCCGATGGCGAATTGCACCCCAGGTCGAAAACGCTCCTGCTTCTCCCAACCGGAGAGCCGCCGCCGGAACTCCGCAGCGGTGCGCTCTGAGGCATAGATGGGGCAGTCGAAGTGCAGCGCGACCCGGCTGGCCTGGCCCACATGATCGGAGTGCTCATGGGAGATGAGCAGGCCAGCTATCATCTCGGCTCCCACCCCAATCTGCTCGAGACGCCGCCGCACCTGCCGCAGGCTGATCCCGGCATCTATCAAGAGTCGGGTGCCCCCGGCCTCCAGATAAGCGCAGTTGCCAGAGGAGCCGCTGGCCAGTAAACAGAGCCGCATGTCCTAAGCCTCGCCGCTCGACCGGGTCATAGCGAGAGCAGCGCCCGCGCCCGCCGGACAACCTCGTCCACGCTGAATCCCAGTTTCTCTAACACGATCGCTCCCGGCGCCGAGGCTCCAAAGCGGTCCAGACCGATCACATCGCCCTCAAGGCCCACGTAGTCGCGCCAACCGCGCGCCGTGCCCGCCTCCACCGCCAGCTTGGGCAGCTTCGGAGGCAGGACGCTCTCCCGATAGTCACGCACTTGCTCGTCGAAAAGCTCCCAGCAGGGCATCGAGACCACCCGCGCCTGCACGCCTTGGCGCTGCAGCTCAGCTTGGGCAGCGACGATCAACTGCACCTCAGAGCCACTGGCTAGCAGCACCAACTGCGGCGGGTCTCCCGGCGCCTCGGCCAAGATATAGGCCCCGCGCCGGACTCCTTCAGGCGCCTTTTCCGCTGTGCCGACCAGCGTGGGCAGCTTCTGCCGGCTGAGCGCCAACCCCACCGGTCCCCCATCATGCTCCAGGGCCACCCGCCAGGCGGCGGCCGTCTCGTTGGCATCGGCTGGACGCAGCAGCGTCATATTGGGGATGGCCCGCAGCGCCAGCAGTTGCTCCACCGGCTGATGGGTGGGGCCATCCTCTCCCTGGGCGATCGAATCATGGGTCCAAATATAGATTACCGGCTGCTTCATCAGCGCGGCCAGCCGGACCGCCGGGCGCATATAGTCAGAAAAAATCAGGAAGGTCGCCCCATAAGGCCGTATGCCCCCGTGGAGGGCCAGCCCGTTTAATACGGCTCCCATGGCGTGCTCGCGGATGCCGAAGTGTAGGTTGCGCTCCCCATAATGGCCGGCCTCCAAGTCCTGGCTTCCCGCTAGCAGCGTCTTGGTCGAGGGGGCCAGGTCGGCCGCGCCGCCGAGCAGCTCCGGCAGATGGGGCGCGATGGCATTCAATATCTTTCCGGAGGCCGCACGGCTGGCCAGCGGCGGCTCCTGGGGTGAGAAGACCGGCATCTCCCGGTCCCAGTCGGGGGGCAATTCTCTCTGCTGAATGCGCTGCCACTCGGCGGCCAGTTGGGGATGAGCAGCCTGCCAGCGCTCGAATCTCTCTTGCCAGGAGGCTTGATAGCCAGGGCCTCGTTCGAGCGCCCGGCGACAGTGGGCCAGAGCTTCAGGGGGCACGTAGAAGCTTTTGTCGGGGGGCCAGCCATAGAAACGCTTGGCCGCGCGTATCTCCTCCGCGCCCAAGGGCGAGCCGTGGGCCGCCGCTGTGTCCTGCTTGTGGGGCGCGCCGTAGGCGATGTGCGAGCGGACCGCGATCAGCGAGGGACGGTGCGCTTCACTTTGGGCAGATTCGATCGCCCCGCCGAGCGCCTCCAGATCGTTGACGTCTTGAACCCGCTGCACCTGCCAGCCGTAGGACTCGAAGCGCCGGGGCACATCTTCATCGAAGGCCAGAGCGGTGTCCCCTTCGATGGTGATGTGATTATCGTCGTAGAGCCAGATCAGCTTGCCCAATTTGAGATGGCCGGCCAGCGAAGCGGCCTCGTGGGATATGCCCTCCATCAGGTCCCCGTCGGAGCAGAGCACATAGGTGAAGTGCTCTACTATGCTCTCCTCGCGATTGAAGCGTGCCCCCAGATGGGCTTCGGCCAGCGCCATCCCTACTGAAGTACCGCAGCCTTGACCCAAAGGGCCGGTGGTGGTCTCCACGCCGGGGGTATGGCCATACTCCGGGTGACCTGGAGTAAGAGAGCCCCATTGGCGAAAGCGTTTTAGTTCCTCCAAGGGCAACCGATAGCCGGTCAGGTGGAGAATGCTGTAGAGCAACATCGAGGCGTGGCCGCAGGAGAGCACGAAGCGATCACGGTCAGGCCAACCGGGATCAGCGGGATTGTGCCTCATAAATCTGGTGAAGAGCAGATAGACGATGGGAGCCAGGGCCATTGGCGTACCGGGATGACCGGAGTGGGCTTTTTCGACCGCGTCCATGGAGAGGGTGCGAATGGTATTGATGCACAACTGATCCAGTTGATCGGACTTCTCGCTCAAGGTGCTCCTCCTCTGTGCCGCCTGGGGGTCTTTTCAGATAGCAATAAGATAGCCGGAGCGGCCGGGCTGGTCAAGCCCGCTCCGGCCTGCGAGGCTGCTCGAAGTGGGCTACAATAAGCACCAATCATGACTGCATCTGGTGATGCTCAACTTCTCCTTCAGCGCGGGGATGACGGCCTTCTTCAACCCCTGTGGTTTTGCCATGTTGCCGGCCTATGTTTCTTACTATCTCGGTCAGGGCGAGGGGTCTACCCGCAACTTGCGGCACGGCATCTTGCGGGGTGTGCAGTTGGGTGCCACGCTCAGGTGCAGCGCCTTATGTAGGCCAGCATTAGACGTTGCCCTTTAGGTTCTGGCACTGGGTCACCGAATTCCTTCGCTGTAGCTATCCACAGTTGAGCAGCTTCGTGGACATTCTTAAGTGCAACCTCCTGCGTGTCACCATGGGCCATACACCCAGGCAGTTCAGGGACTTCAGCGATGAACAGGTGGTCCTCCCGGCTCCAGCAGATAATGATCTCATATTTATGCATTATCCCTTCCCGCCTAATTGATATTTCAAGATCACACGACGCACTTGACCGATCTGGCAAACCTTGGCCTTATTGTCATCACGCTGGAGGTTGATCTTCTCTTCTACTCCCTGCTTTCTGGAAATGTGCTGGCTGCCACGTATGCGCTCATCAAATCCCAAGTGTCGGAGCAACTGACAAAGATCATCAAGGCGGATATTGGTATCTGATCTACCCTGGAGTATCTGCTCCAAGGGTTTGTCCTACCTACTCATAGTGATAGCTTACAAATCTTCTGGCCTGAGACCTGTATGCTTTGCGATGCGGGCCAACATACGCGGGCCAATCTCTTCGCCATCATGGAACGCAAACACGTAATCGGGCCAAGCGGGACGCGAAAGAATCCGATGTGAACCGCTTGCCTGACGCTTGATCTTCCACCCAGTGCTCATCAGTGCAGCCAGGATACGTTTGGCTCTTGTGGCCGGCCATTTGCTCATACAGCTACCGAAAAAACATCGGGTATTTCAGGAACCGTTTCACCGTGCTCCAGGCGATCGGCCAATACCCGCAAGGATAAGGCTTTAACCCGAGAAATGGCCTCTTCCCGAGTTTGACCATAGGCGAGTGCGCCAGGGAGGTCGGTTACTTCTGCAAGCCAGCGCCCATCCTCTTCCTGTTCGACTTCGATGATGAGATTCATCGTATTACCCTCCTCTGTACATGAACGCGTAAGCCAGCTCAACATACAAATTATACCACGAGACATGAGGGGTGCCTAACATAGCGCTAACCTGTGAGCCGCTAGGCGCGAAGCGCCGACGCGGCGAGTCAGGTTGAGCGACGTGTTATGCGTCTTTTTTGTCATCTGTTTCTGGATCGCTTTCCTCAAGATAGAGCCAATCGAAATCGGCAACAGGCTGAACGGCATTGATGATGTACTCAATCTTGCGCTGAGTTTTGTACAGACCCTTTCGTGGCACGGAGTAGTATTTGACGGTGTATTCAACGACACCGCTCTTCGGAAAAGTGGAAATATCGACGTTTGGTATTGTGCCGTACCAAAACACCGTTACATCGTTTGGATAAATTACGCCTTTCATGAGCTTGAATGACGGATTATCTATCGTCGCGCCCGCATATGTAGCTCTGATTGTTTTTACTTCGTAGTGAATGAGCACCTTACCGGGATTCCCGAATAGCAGACCAATTCTTAAGTTCCCCTTGGTCGGTGTCGTTTCATCCTCCGGTTTTTGAACGTAGAACTTGAAAAGGAAATTTCTAAATACGAAATAGGCGCGGCTCTCAAGATCGAAGGCTTCTTTCGAAACGCTCGCCATTTGCCGCGTTGCGAAAGCAAGCCAAACTGTAGCTCCCGCGAGAACGACCGTGAACAACGCCAATACAGCTTCCGAAATCCCAGACAAGTTCCTCACCTCATCGCACGTATCGGTTCATCGGATTGAGACGCATAACAACAAGTAGACGAACATCCTTCCCTCTAATCCCCACTCTGTTATCTTAGAAAAAACTCTTTCCACCTAAACTACCTCCCTGCATGCTATATGGACATCTTTCCATCTAAGCCCTGCCTTTACCCTGTTAGGCGGATAATTCTTCCACCTATTATGCTTGACTCAACTCAGTATAGTTTCTATGATACATCAATCGGGCTAGAAAGTCAATATAATTGGTGCGCCACAGGAGCAAGGCCTGTTCATCGCTGGGCCATAGAGGGCAGGGGACGACTGTCACGCCCCAACTATCGGCAGGCTCTCCAACTCCGGCGGCTGAGACAGACCCATCAGTTGCAGCACCGTCGGCCCAATCTGGGTCAACTGCAGACCGGAGAGCTCGCCCTGCAGCCCCTCAATATTGGCCGCCACGAATAGCCCCTGCTGCGCATGATTGGCCTCGTCAGGCCCGGTGTCGTTCTCGTGTACCCAAACGGTCTCTCGGCCCACCGAACCCACCGAGCGCCAGCGCAATCCGCCGAACAGTATCAGTAGGTCCGGCGCGATGCCTCGCACCTGCCGATAGAGCTCCTCCGGCTTGTAGACTCGCGTGCCGAGCGGACAACCGTGCTCGTCGCCCAACGCCTCCAGCTTACCGATCAGCTCGTCGCGCAGCGGCTCATACTCGCTCGGCGCCACCGTGCCCTCCGGCTCACGACCGGCCACATTGAGAAATAGGCGTCCATAGTAGCCACCCGCACCCCAGGCGACGGTGCGCTTCCAGTCGATCTCGAGAGCTTCCAGCGGCCTCGGTCGCTCCGGTCTGCGGGTTAGCGTCAGATAGCCCTCGTTGATCAGCCACTCGTTCAGACAGATCCCGCCGTCCATGCGCTGGGCCCCGTGATCGGAGACGATCAGCACCTGGGTATCATCGTCCAGCAGCTCCAGAAACCGGCCTAACTGCTCATCGAGATAGCGATAGTAGTCGCGCAGGGCACTCTCGAAGGGGTTGCCCGCCTGATAGTGAATGTGCTCCGGATCGCAGTAGCTCCAAAAGCCGTGATGCAGCCGATCGGGTCCCATGTCCACCAGGATGAAAAAATCCCAGGGCTTGTGAGTCAACATATAGGACGCCACTTGGAAGCGCTGGGCAGTCAGGCGATAGATCTGCTCTAGGAGCCATTTTTTGTCCTTGGTGCGGAACTGCGGCACATCGAAGAGATAATCGCCGACCAGCCGCTGTATCTCGCCCTTCAGCTCCGCCGGATAGGTGAAATCGGCCTGGGTGCCGGGGGTGAGGAAGCAGGAGATCGAGCAACCGTTTAGCGGCTTGGGCGGCCAGCTAGGCGGCACCCCGATCACCACCGAGCGCAGCCCGGCCTCCCCCAGGTAATCCCAGACCGCCTTTTGCCGCAGCTCGGCCGAGCTGACGATAGATAGTTCGTTATAACTATAATCACGCCGGTTGCGAAAACCGTAGATGCCCAGCGTGCCCGGCCGCACCCCGCTCATCATGCAGGCCCAGGCGGGCACGGTGATCGGAGGGATGACGCTCTCCAACAGTCCAAAGGCCCCCTGATGGCGCAACTGAGTCAGGTTAGGCATCGCCTCGGCGAACCGCTCGAAGGCCAGTTGCGGCGCGGCGCAGTCCAGGCCGATGATCACCAGCTTAGGCTTGCGCATCAAGCTCTTGTGGGAGTCAGCAGCTCTGCGGGAGTAAAAAAGCGGGCGATCTCACGCTGGGCCGACTCCAGTGAGTCGGAGCCATGAACCAGGTTGGCCGTGAGATCGAGGCCGAAATCGCCACGCACGGTGCCCGGTGCAGCCTCAAAGGGATTGGTGGCCCCCATCATCTGGCGCACCACCCGCACCGCCTGCGGTCCCTCGGCGACCAGCGCCACCACCGGGCCACGGGTGATAAAGCCGATCAGCTCGGCGAAGAAAGGCTTTTGCCGGTGTTCGGCGTAATGTTCCTCAGCTTGCGAGTGCTTGATCTGCATCAGCTTTATAGCGATGATCGTCAGCCCCTTGCGCTCTAAGCGTCCGATCAGCTCGCCCACCAGGCGGCGCTCCAGCGCGTCCGGCTTCAATAATATCAGCGTTCTCTCGGTTGGCACTGTCTAGTTCCTCCCATAAGATAGGTGTTAGGGTAGCTTGGCATAGCGCTTGCCCTCCAGCTCGGCGATCAGCTTCTTGATGGTAAGGCTGAAGAGCGCATAAGCGGTGTCGGTGGTGCTCAGGGTGGCCCGCTCGACCACATCGTTGAAATGAATCGGCTCGTACTCCAGGACGTTGAGGACCTTCTCTTCCAAAGGCGAGATCTCCTGAGCGGTGGCCTGCGGTCTGGTCCTCGGCTGCAAGGTCCGCTTTAGGTCACCGAACTCCTCCAAAATATCGTCCACGCTGGTGATCAGCTTAGCGCCTTGCTGGATCAGCCGGTGGGTGCCCCGGCTGGTGCGACTGGTGATCGGGCCGGGCACGGCGAAGACCTCGCGGCCCTGCTCCGTGGCCAGTCGGGCGGTGATCAGTGCCCCGCTGCGCTCCGGGGCCTCGACGACGATCGTCCCCCGCGTCAGGCCGGAGATGATCCGGTTGCGCCGCGGGAAGGTCCAGCGGTCGGGCAAGGTGCTGATGGAAAATTCGCTGAGCACGACACCCGATTGGGCGATCTTCTTCATCAAGCGAGTATTCTCGCGCGGGTAAGGCTGAGCGAAGCCAGAGCCCAGCACGCCGATGGTGCGCGCCCCGCAGGCCAGCGCCGCCCGATGCGCCACGCTGTCAATACCCAAGGCCAGCCCGCTGACGATGGTAAAACCCCGCTCGCCCAGCTCCTTGGCCAGCTTGGCGGCGATCATGCGCCCGTAGGCGGAAGCGCGGCGGGTGCCCACGATGGCCAGGGCCAACTGATCCTTGGCGCGATAGTCGCCCTGCAGATAGAGCACCGGCGGTCGGTCATCTAACGAGAGCAGCGAGGGGGGATAGTCCTCATCGGAGAGGGTGAGCACCTGCAGGCCATACTGCTCGATCTGGCTAAGCTCGCGCTCCAGGTCCAGTTCGGTGCGATGCCGACAGAAAGTAGCCACAGAGCTCTCAAAGCCGGGAATCTGGGCCAGCACCGCACGCGGGGCTTCCCAGATCTGGCGAGGACTGCTGAAGTTATCCAAGAGAATGCGGAACTTCTTGGGGGTCAGATTGGAAATCATGTTCAGTGCGATCCAATAACGCTGCGCTTCACCGATGGTCATGACCTCACCCGCTTTGTCGGCTGTTGGATTATTATAACCCGGTGGCGGCGGGGTGACCAAAGCGAGGCTACTATTGAGGTGACTATTCAGGTGCCCCCTCGATGATTGCCAGGCTGGCGCTGGCCCCGATGCGGTCGGCTCCGGCCTCGATCAGGGCCAGCGCCGTGGCATAGTCGTGAATGCCTCCGGCGGCCTTGACACCCATCCCAGGGCCCACCGTGCGCTTGAGCAGCCTCACATCGGCGACGGTCGCACCGCCGGGCCCAAAGCCGGTTGAGGTCTTGACGAAGTCGGCTCCGGCGGCCTGGGCCAGTATCGCCCCGGCGATTTTTTGTTGATCGTCCAAGAGGGCCGTCTCCAGAATGACCTTCAGGATGATCTGCCTGGGGGACTGGGCGACCGCCTCCCGCACCCCGGCGATCTCCTGCAGCACCGCCCGATAGTCTCGGCGCTTCAAGGCGGCGACGTTAATCACCATGTCCAGCTCGTTCGCCCCGGCCCGGGCGGCCTCGCGGGCCTCGAAGGCCTTCACCTGAGGCAGCGTAGCCCCCAAGGGAAAGCCCAGCACCACGTCTACCAGCACCGTCGTCTCCGCCAGCTCCCCCTTGGCCAGACGCAGATAGCAGGGGTTGATGCAGACGGCATAGAAATGATAACGGGCCGCTTCGCCGCAGAGCCGGCGCACCTGCTCCGGTGAGACATCCGCTCCCAGAACGGTATGATCGATTCGCGCTGCCAATTCACTGCGTTTCATAGTTGATTATTGCTGCTATCCCTCCTCTTGACAAGACCTATTAGCGTACGATACTATCGGTCTACGGTCAAGCGGCCCACCATTGGGCCTACCCCCACGGCGGGTCGGGCAGAGTATATATCCCTAAGAGGAGGGTAACATGCTACAAAGCAAAATCAAGCTGTTGGCAGTGCTAGGTTTGATCCTGGCCGTCGGATTCATGGTGCTGCCGGGAGGTGTAACCGCTGCAGCCCAGACCAAGGGACAGGTCGCCATGGTGCTGGACGTCGGCGGTCGCGGAGATCTATCGTTTAACGACATGGGTTTCAAGGGGCTCGAAGAGGCGGCCCAGGAGCTCGGGGTGAAGACGGTAGTGCTGCAGAGCGCCAGCGCCGCCGATTACCTGCCCAATATCCGCAACGCCGCCCGCTCCGGCAAGAATGAGCTCATCATCGCTATCGGCTTCCTGCTCGCCGATGCGGTGAACCAGGTAGCTCAGGAGTTCCCCAAACAGAAGTTCGCCATCATCGACTCGGTGGTGGATCAGCCCAACGTGCGCTCGATCGTCTTCCGCGAAAATGAGAGCTCGGCGCTAGTAGGGGCACTGGCGGCCATGGTCGCCGCCCAGGATGGCTTCAAGAAGGTAGGTGTCGTGCTAGGCATACCCATCCCGGTGCTCTTCCACTTCGAGGCCGGTTACCGCTTTGGGATCGACTGGGGTAATAAAAAATATGCCCAGGTCACCGGGACCAATCCCAACGTAGGCCTGCTCTGGACTTACACCGGAACCTTCAGCGATATCGCCAAGGGCAAGGCGTCTACCGAAGCGCAACTCAAACTGGGTGCCGGCTTGGTTTACAACGTCGCCGGTCCACTGGGCATCGGTGATCTGGAGGCGATCAGCGAGGCGATCCAACAGGCCGGACATCAGGCCGGTCCGCCGTTCATGATCGGCGTCGATTCCGATCAGGACTGGATGGGTGGCGGCAACAAAGTGCTGGCCAGCGCCATGAAACGTGTTGACAACGCAACTTTCGACGTCATCAAATCGGTCGTGCAGGGCAATTTCCAGCCTGGCACCGCTAGCCAGGGGCTGGACAACGGTGGGGTGGCCTTCTCGCGCTACGCCAATCTGCTCAACTTCATCAACTTTGGCATCAATGCCAACGCTATCAAAGAGGGAGACCGAGGCACGATCATCAAGAATTGGCTGGAGATGCGCCAGCAGATTCCCTACTGGATATGGGATGCGGTCTCCGAGCTAGAGGTCAAGATCATGACCGGCAAGGTCACCGTTCCCACGGCCAACACTCCGGACGAGATCCAGGCGATTCGCAAGCAGTTCCCCTTGGGTGGCTAAACTGCCAAGGAACAGCCAAAATCATCGAGAAGGAGAAGGGCCTGCGGCCCTTCTCCTTCTTCAGCCTAGCGGTGAGCTGTGGCGCGCCTGAGCGCAAAGTTAGCAGCTATACCGGGCCTGCGTCCGGTGGGTGAGTCATCCCTGGCCGGACTGATCGGTATGATCCTCGGCGCGCTGCTGCTGCTCTTGTACAAGTTCAACCCGCTGTTGGCCTATGAGTCACTCTTCGCGGGCGGCTTCGGCAGCCTCTATGGCTGGGCCGAATCGCTGGCCAACGCCACACCGCTCATCTTGACTGCCCTGACCTTCGCCGTGGGCCTACGCGGCGGGCTGTTCAACATCGGAGCCGAGGGACAGGTCTATGTCGGCGCGCTGGCGGCGGTGGCGACAGGCTTGCTGCCGGTGCCGGCGGCCTTGCGACTGATCGTCACGCTGGTATTGGCCCTCGCAGCCGGGGCGCTCTGGGGCCTGGTCCCGGCGCTTTTGAAGATGACCCGAGGCGTCCACGAAGTCATCTCGACCATCATGTTGAATTGGATTGCTTATTTCTTTGCCTTTTATCTTATTGCTCATACTTTATCCTCCCCCCTGAACGGCTCGCGGACGATCCGCATCCCGCCCGCCGCACGCTTCGGGGTGATCTTGCCCGGCACCGACCTGAACTATGGCATTCTCGTCTCGATCCTGCTCGCACTGCTCTTTTACTTCCTCCTCTGGCGCACCACAGTTGGCTTCGAGCTCCGTGCCGTAGGCTACAACCCCCGCGCGGCCCACTATGCCGGCATGGATGAGCATTCCATCGGCCACTGGGCCTTTCTACTCGGCGGGGTCAGCGCCGGGCTGGCCGGCGCGGTCCAACTGATGGGCCGCCCGCCTAGCTACGCCATCCTCAGCGGGATACCTCAACTGCTCAATCTGGGTTTCGACGGAATAGGGGTGGCCATGATCGGGCGTAATCATCCGCTGGGGATACTTCTCGCGGCGGTCTTCTTCGGCGGCCTGGAGGCCGGAGGGCGGACGATGGAACTGGTCGCCGGCGTGCCCCTGGAGATGGTCCGGGTGGTCGAGGGTCTGATCCTGATTGCCCTGGCGGTCCCCGAGCTGGGGCGCTTCTTGACCTACCTGCGTCACCTCAATCCACTGGAACTGCTGAGCCGGCAGCGGCGGAGGGCTGACTGATGTCCTCAGCTTATCTCTGGGGATTGCTATTCTTCTCGCTGCATGCCATGGTGCCCATCACCTTGGCCGCTGTGGGTGAGGTGATCGGTGAGACGGCCGGACTATTTAATATCGGTCTGGAGGGCATCATGCTCACTGCGGCCCTCACCGGAGCACTCGGCGCGACGCAGGGCGGCTGGCCGCTGGGCTTGCTCGTTGGCCTGGCCACCGGGCTGCTCATCGGCCTGATCTTCGGGCTGATCAGCACCTACGCTAAGGGTGACCAGCTGATCGTAGGCATCGGAGTAAACCTCTTCGCCTTGGGCTTCGTGGCCTTCGGGCTGACGCTGCTGGGCAGCCCGGGGTTCTATATCGTGCCGGCGGCCTCGCGCTTGCCCAAGATACACACCGCCGTGGGCAACCTCAGCCCGTTGGTCTTGGTAGCGGTGATCTTGCCCTTTCTGGTCTACTGGTTGCTCAATTATACCCAGCTAGGCTTGAAACTGAAGGCCGTGGGAGAGCAGCCGGCGGCGGCCGATGTCGCCGGCCTGCGGGTCAATGCGCTGCGGTTGGGTGCCACCGCCTGCGGAGCGGCACTGGCCGGACTGGCCGGTGCCTATCTGAGCATAGACTGGCTGGGCTCGGTGACCAAGGAGATCTCCGCCGGGCGGGGATTTATCGCCTTGGCCACGGTCGTCTTCGCCGGACTGAATCCGTTGCTCACCCTGCTCGGCGGGATCATCTTCGGCTTCTTCGATAGCCTGGCCACCTGGGTGGCCAACATCCCAGGGGTGAAAGAGGCCGTTCCCTGGCAGATGATCTCCATGTTGCCCTATGTGGTCACCTTGCTGGTCGTAGCTGTGATCGGCCGAGTACACTTCCCCAGTGCGCTGGGCAAGCCCTATAGTCGGGAATGATTGCGCCAGGAGTGCCAACATCACCATCTCTCCTGGAGCAGCTCGTAGAGCAGTGCCTTGAACTTAGCACCGTCCGCTTCGTAGACCACATGGGTATTCGCTTCCCGGTGCAGCACACCCAACTCATCCACCACGGTCATGCCGCGCGTCAGTTCGCTCCGGTTCTCGACCGTCAGATAGCGGTCCTTCACGCTTGTGAATACCGATGGCTCGATAATCCCAGCGATTGTGAGCGCGTCAGGATGGGTGCCCCCGGCCAGACGTTGCTCCCGCTTGCTGAACTGGTGCGCGACGCGGTTGACTCTGAGGAAGAACTCGGATAGGTCTGTCTCCCACCTGGCGATTTCGTCCCAGGCCGCGTCGTCCAACACCGAGTGGCGCACGCAGATCTCCCAGCCGACCATGGTCAGGTTGAACCCCGCCTCGAAGACGATCTTGGCAGCATCGGGGTCTACCCAGACGTTGAACTCCGCCGCCGGGGTGACGTTGCCCAACCCCTGATTGGCCCCAGCCATGAGGTAAACCTGCTTGACCTTCTTCGGCAGGTCGGGATCCAGTTGGCAGGCGACCGCTAGGTTCGTCAACGGTGCGATGCCCGCAATGACCAGTTGGCCGGCGTACCGGTTTGCCAGGTTCACGATAGCCTGGACCGCATGTTGGGGTTCAGGACGCTGCTTGGCCTTGGGAAAGTGAGAGTTGCCCATCCCATCCTCGCCATGGATGTGCCCGACGGTCTTCCAAGAGCGCAGCAACGGCGATCTACAACCGGGATATACCGGTATCTCGCCCGAACGTCCGGCGACCTCTACAGTGTAGAGCGCGTTTTCCACCTCTTGATCGAAGCCAATGTTTCCCGCACAGATCGTGACCGCTTTGAGATCAATCATGGGGGACTTAAGTGCAAACAATAACGCGACAGTATCGTCACCTGCAGTGTCGGTATCGACGATTAGTGGGACCTTACTCACTTTCATTGCTTTAGCCATCTAATTCACCTCATAGCGGATGCTGCTGGATAAACCTACTGAGCTGAGCTCTTCGCGCCAATCCTGGCATCACTTCCATCCTCGTGGCGCAGTACGCCCCGGCGTAACAAGCCCGGCGTGCAGCTTCAACTAGAGACTTCCCTTCGGCCAAACCGACGGCCAATACGCCGTTGAAGGCGTCCCCAGCGCCGGTGGCATCGACCGTCTTAACCCGTGGACTCCGCACCGTTTCCACACCTTCGGCTGTGGCGATGAGCACCCCAGCCTGCCCCTCGGTAAGGACCACAGCCTGCACACCAAGGCTCAACAGCCGTTTTGCCACACCTTCCAAGGGCAACTTCGAATCCGGTGCCTCGCCGATGAGCACATGTGCCTCGGTCTCGTTCGGGGTGAGCACATCCACGAACTGAAACGCCTCAGGTGAGAGTGGTTGAACGGGCGCAGGATTGAGGATCACGGTCAAGCCGTGGCGTTTGGCCAGTTTGGCCGCGTGGATCGCAGTCTCGACGCGGATTTCCAGTTGCAACAGCAACACCTGACAGGAAGCGATCGCTTCCTCCTTCAGGTCCACATCTTCAGGTGAGAGCAAGCTGTTAGCCCCCGGTGTCACGATGATGGCGTTGTCGCCATCGGGGTACAAGAAGATCAACCCTATGCCGGTGTGCGTCGTGTCACGACGGACGTGCGCGTGAATCCCTTCGCGCTCCCATAACGCTAAGGCATCGTCGCCGTAGCGGTCCGGACCGATGCAAGCGACGAAATGCACTTCACCTCCCAATCGTGCGGCCGCAATGGCTTGGTTTGAACCCTTTCCCCCAGGGCCTTCAAGAAAACGCTCACCTAGGATCGTCTCGCCGATCACAGGCAAGCGTGGTGTTTGCACTGTCAGACCGACGTTGTAACTGCCTACCACCGCGACTTCGGCAGACATCAGTACTCCCCTTTCCCCCGGTCACCCCGTACGATAGCCACACTGGCACTCGTGCCAAGCAGGTCTGCGCCCGCCTCGAGCAGCGCTACGGCTTGCTCGAAGGTGCGAATGCCGCCGGAGGCTTTAATCTTAACCCGGTCGCCGACCCAGCGCTTCAGCTTATTGACGACCTCGACGCTCGCTTTGCCACCTTTGCCGTAGCCGCTGGAGTTCTTTACGTAGGCCACTCCCGCCTCAATGCTCAATTCCGCCGCGCGTCGGCCTTCCTCATCCGAGAGCATCCCTAACTCGAGCATGACCATGACCACCCGGCCTTCCGCTGCCCGAACCACGGTAGCGATCTCCTCGCCCAAGCGGTCGAGATACCCGGACTTAAGGAAGCCCAAGTTAGGCATGAAATTAATCTCGTCCGCACCGAAAGCGACACAGTCACGCACAGCGGCGACCTTGGTAAACAAGCCATCCCCTCCCATTGGATAACCGAACGCCGTACACACCTTGACCGAAGACCCCCCTAGGAGAGAACGGGCTAAAGGCACCCAGCATGGCTGAACCATCGCGCCGTCAAAGTTATGTTGCAGACAATCCTCGCACAGCCGGTGGATGTCCGCCTCGTTCGCGTCAGGAGACACGAGCGTGTGCTGTATTCTGGCCGCGACCGCGGAGACGTCCCAATTCCTGGAGTCAGAAGTGGGAGCACCAGAGATACGATCAACCATGACTACCATCTTCTTTCGAACTGACCATTGGCTACCTCTCCTTTCTCATGGTGCGCACGGCCTCCATGTAGCGCTTCACCCTCTCCCCGTCCACCGGGTTCTCGGCGATGCCGTCCAGCTTAAGGGAGGAGCCCACGATGGCGCCATCGGCGTAACGCAGGAACTCGGTAATGTTCTCAGCGGTGGTGCCACTGCCCAGGAGCACAGGCCGTCTGGCCAACTCCTTGGCTCGTCTCACCTTATCCAGCTCCGGTGCATCGCCGGTCATCTTCCCGGAGACGATAAGGGCGTCGGCCAAATAATATTCCGTCCACTCGATGTGGGTGGCCAGGTCGATGCCGGGGAAGGGCACAGAGTGTTTCTTATCTACGTCAGCGAAGATCTTGACCTGCTCCGCCCCCAGGTTCTTCCGTACTCGGAGGAGCTCGGCGGCGCAGCCATGGTCAAACTCCCCCGTATCCCAAACCCGCGCACCGGTAAGAAGGCAGATACGGACGAAATCGGCCCCCGCAGCCACGGCGATGGAGAGGGTCACCCGGCCGCCGTTGTGGACGACATTGATGCCCACCGGAACCTTCACTGCCTTCTTTACCTCATGAGCGGCCACGGCTTGGGCAGTCATGGCCTCAGGAAGAGTCTCCTTCCCCACGTAGTAGGGCAAATCCCACATGTTCTCCACGATGAGACCGTTCACCCCTCCCTCAACCAGCACCTTGGCGTCCTGCAACGCGCGCTCGATGATGGCCTCCATGCCGCCGTAGGAGTCGTAGCCTAGCGCACCAGGCAGAGGCCACAGGTGCACCATGCTAATAATGGGTTTATCCACCCCGAACATCTCCGCTAGAGAGTTCAATTGCAAACTATCCAGTCTCTCTCTCCACTTCACGGTCATTTGTGAGCACTCCTTTCAGAACTTAGAGAATCCAAGAGGGTGTACAGCTCTCTCTGCCAGTGAGAATTACCCTTGCGCCCCTCTTCCAGCTTCAAGAAGGCGCATACCTCTTCTCTATCTGGAAGCGATCTCCCTGCCCCCTCAACGGTGGCACCCAACGCGCCCAAGGCATTGGCCAAGAGGGCCGATTCCTGCCACGTCAACCCCCGCAATCGCCCTAAGATAAAGCCGGCGTCGAAGGCATCACCCGCGCCGGTGGTGTCTCTCACCGCTACAGTGAAGGCAGGGACAGCGAAAATGTCCCCTTTGCTTCCAACCAGGCAGCCCTGAGCGCCCAGCTTATGGAGAGCGGAGCCCCGCTGAGGCGACTCCAAGAGAGCGTAGCCGGAGAGGTGGAGGAGGCGGGCTCCGGTAATGTAAGCTTCCTGCAGGAGTTTGGGGCTAGTGCGGGCATTAGCCCCTCGATAACCGAAGATAGTACGCTCGCCGTTGGGGGTGACGGCGATGAACATCAGCCCCATCATAGTCTCGTGATCCCGCTGGACGGCGCTCAGCTCCACCCCTGCCTCTGTCAGCTCGGCCAACACCCACTCGGATAGCGGGTCGGTCATCACCCGGCTGATGAGACCCACATCCACACCCAACTGGGCCAGGACGATAGCGGTGTTAGCCGCCGAGCCACCACTCTGTACGCTCGCCCGCCAGGCCAGGCCGTCGTCCCCACAAGATGGGTAGCGGGGGATATAGGCCATGATATCCAAGTTAATATCCCCTAGGGTAATCACCTGAGGCATATTAACACTCCCTTCTAACTCACAAGTATGCTTTATTCAACCTGTCGCAGAGCAGCTATCGCCTCAGCAAGCGCTCGAACTCGCTTTGCATCAACCCTTGCTTCCAACTGCCCCTCCAGCTTAAGGGAGGTTCCGACGATGAAGCCATCTGCCTCGCGATAGGCGGAGAGGTTGTCGATTCGCACTCCACTTCCCACTAAGATCGGGAGGGTGGTTATCTGCTTCATCGTCTGCAGATCCTGCAGTGAGGTTCGCCTCCCCGTCCCGATCCCAGAGACGATGAGCCCATCGGGATTGTTTCGCGTTGTATCGAGGGTGGCCTCCTCGATGGTCGTCAGATGAACGGCGTGCTTGACATGTACGTCGGCGAGGATTCTCACCGGGCAGGCAAGGCGTTCCCGCAGCTCAAGGAGAGCGCGTGCCTCCCCCTCGATCGGCCCCTGATCGGTAAATGCGATCCCACAGAAGACGTTGATCCGGACGAACGCAGCCCCGGTTGCCATGGCGATTGCCAGGGCTCCGAGCCCGTCATTCCTAAGGACATTCACCCCGATCGGGATGTGCGCCACCCTAATCATTTCCTGAACGATCACCGTCATGGCCGTGATCGTCTCCCGTGGGGCAAACTTGCCAAACGGGGCATCTTGCAAGTTTTCCACGATCGCCCCATCGGCTCCACCCTCCTCCAGGGCCTCCAGGTCAAGCAGGGCCGCAGCGACGATCGTGCGGATTCCCCTACTGTGATAGCGATAGCTTCCCGGCAAAGGGAAAAGGTGGATCATCCCAATGAGCGGTTTGTCACAGCGAGACAGTTCCATAGCCTTCAAGTTATCTTCCCTCCTCCGGCAGACTGCCAAGGAGCAAGAGGTGAATACCTCAGTCTATTTGCTTAGCCCCGGCCATCAGCAGGCCGATCTCTTCCTTGTGGGCGGCGGCTGTCTCGATCAGTCCCACCAGTTGACCCTCAAAGAGCACCGCGATCCGGTCGCTCAGGGCGAAGACCTCCTCCAGGTCTTCGGAGACCAGCAGGATTGCCGTCCCCTCCTGGCGCAGGGTCAGAAAGAGATTCCAGGTGAGGGTGATCGCCCGCTCATCCAGCCCCTCGGTGGGGTGGACGGCGACCAACAGGCGTGGCCGCTGCCAGGTCTCCCGCGCCAGGATCAGCCGCTGGATGTTCCCTCCGGAGAGTATTCTCGTCTCGGTGTGCCAGAGGTCAGGCACCAGGGCGCCCAGCTCGCGGACTATCTGGCGCGTATGGCTGGTGATCTGCCCCAAATTCAGGACTCCATGCCGCGAGAAGGGCGAGAGGCGATAATCCTTGAGCACCACATTTTCCGCCACCACCATCGCCTCGACCACCCCGACCTCGCGGCGCTTCTCCGGGATATGCGCCACCCCCGCCTCGATGATCTTCCTTGAGGTACGATTGGTCATATCTACTCCCCCAAGCAACACCTGACCCCCGGTCGCCCGCCGCAGGCCGGTGATCACCTCCACCAGCTCCGACTGGCCATTGCCGGCCACCCCGGCGATACCCAAGATCTCGCCCGCGCGCAGGTCGAATGAGATGCCCTTCAGGGCCGGCGTGCCCTCCGGTCCCAGGGCCTGCAAACCCTTGACCTGCAAGCTGAGCTGCTCGGAGCTCACCGGCTCACGCTCCAGTTGCAGCGGCTCTTGTTCACCGAAGATCAGTCGCGAGAGGGCTTCGCGGCTCGTCTGCGAGGTCGCCTGGGTACCCATGGTCTTGCCCAGCTTGAGCACGGTAATCCGGTCGCTCACCTGGAAGACCTCCTCCATCTTGTGAGTAATAAAGACGATGCCCTTGCCCTCGGCGGCCATCTCACGCAGCACGGCAAAGAGCTGTTGGGCCTCCCCAGAGGTGAGCAGCGAGGTGGGTTCGTCCAACAGCAAGACCTGAGGATCGTGATATAAGACCTTGATCAACTCCACGCGCTGCTGCTCACCGGCGGAGAGATCCTTGACCCGCGCCCGCGGGTTCACCTGTAAGCGATACTTCTCCGCCAACTCCCGGACGCGCCGCTCTACCCGATGCAGGGGAAAGGTAAAATTGCCCGCCTTCAACCCCAGAGCCACGTTCTCGGCCACGGTCAAGGTCGGCACCAACATCAGCTCTTGATGCACCATGCCGATCCCTTGGGCCAGCCCGTCGCGGGGTGAGCGCAGCGTCACCGGCTTGCCCCGCAGATAGATTTGGCCCTCGCTGAGCGAATAGAAGCCGGAGAGTATGTTGGCGATGACCGTCTTGCCGGCGCCGTTCTCCCCCAAGAGAGCGTGCACTTCGCCCGCGCGGACCTCGAAGTCAATGTGATCTAAGATCAGATACTCCCAGACGCCGGGAAAGCCCTTGCAGATACCCTTGCATCTCAAGAGAATATCTTGCGCACTATCACCACCGGCCGCTTGATTCCCGATGTTTTCCCTCTCGCTCATAAGTTCCTCGGCGCCGTTCTTGAACTCGGGCGGAAGAAACTTTATAGTATGGGCAGCGATATTGCAAAGAATCTCAAGCTCACCGGCGCGATGATCGAGGCGATTCTATGAGGCCGGTTGTAGAACTGATCCGGGCAAAACGCGATGGAGCAGAGCTCAGCTCCGCCGAGCTAGAAGCTCTGGTGCAGGGCTATGTGGCCGACCAGATTCCCGATTACCAGTTATCTGCCCTCTGCATGGCCATTTACTTTCAGGGCATGTCGGCTAAGGAGACGGCGGCGCTGACCCAGACGATGGCCGACTCCGGCGAGCGGCTGGAACTAAAAAAAGCGGGAATCACGGAGTTTATCGCCGATAAGCATAGCACCGGCGGCGTGGGCGATAAGGTCTCGCTAGTTCTGGGGCCGCTGGTCGCTTCCGCCGGGCTCTGCCTGGCCAAGCTCTCCGGGCGCGGCCTGGGCCACACCGGCGGCACGATAGACAAGCTGGAGGCCATCCCAGGGCTCAAGACCGCGCTCAGCCGGGAGGAGTTCATCGCTCAGGCGCAGCGTGTGGGGCTGGTGGTCACCACCAGCAGCGCTGAGCTGGTGCCGGCCGACAAAAAGCTTTACGCCCTGCGCGACGTGACCGCCACGGTACAATCGCTGCCGCTGATCGTGAGCAGCATCCTGAGCAAGAAGCTGGTCATTGATTCCGATGGGATCGTTTTCGACGTCAAAGTTGGGGAGGGAGCGCTGATGCGCGAGCTGCCTGCTGCACTGGAGCTGGCCCAGGAGCTGGTAGCGATCGGGCGGCAGTTGGGGCGCCGCTGCGGGGCGTTGATCTCCGATATGTCTCAGCCCTTGGGCTATGCAGTCGGCAATGGCTTGGAGGTTCGCGAGGCGCTGGAGACGCTGCGCGGCGGTGGGCCGGATGATCTGCGCCAGCTCTCGCTGGCCTTGGGCGGTGAGCTCCTACTGATGGCCGGGCGGGCCCAAACCCCGGAAGAAGCCAAAAACTTGCTGGCAGAGAAGCTCTCCACTGGCGAAGCTCTGGCGAAATTCAGCGCCATGGTCCAAGCTCAAGGGGGAGACGCTGGAGCACTGGAGCGGCCGGAGCGCCTGCCGCAAGCTGGCCAGATTATCACCGTGCGGGCCGAGCGTTCCGGCTATGTAACCGAGCTCAACGCGCGGGCCATCGGCGAGGCGGCCCACCGGTTGGGTGCCGGGCGCGAGGTCAAAGGCCAAGCGATTGATCCCGCCGCGGGGGTTCTGCTGCAGGCCAAAATCGGCGACCGGGTCAAGCGCGGTGGGCCCCTAGCTGAGCTACACCTCAATGATCCCGCTCGGGCTGCAGCAGCTCAGTCGCTGGTGCTCAAGGCCTTCAAGCTGAGCGCTGAGCCGGTCGCCGCGCCAGAGTTGATCCGACAGAGATTGGCCGGATACTGACATCCTCATAAGGGGTCACGGTCCGTCGATCTGTGGGTTGAGCGAGGCGAAGAACCCATCTGGATTGACGATCCCTGCCCAAACGGTCAGGCCATAGAGCGCCGGATGCCACAGGACCAGCGGCGAGCCCTTGGAGCTCTCTGCCGGGCATTGCGCGGCGTCGCTTTGGCTGGTTTCGCTCCCGTCGGCGAACTGACAGGCCGCCTTGCTCACCGGCCACTTGGTCGTCTCGAGGAGCGAGGCGTCCGGATCGGTGGAGATATAGCGCACCCCAGCGATGTACAGCTCACCGGAGCTGTCCTTCTCGTAGAGCAACACCTGCGGCCGACTGGCGTCGAGCGGTTTCTTGAGGAAGCCAGCATTGACGTAGCTTTGACCCACTTTGGCGATAACCGGCCCCATGGCTGCGTAGCCGGCGGCCTCGGCGTCCTTGGGGTCTTTGTACTGAGCCATGAACTGGGTGACCTGGTTGAGCTGCATACAGGTGGTGGCATCCTCCGGCGTCAGACGATACTGGGTACCCGGGATATAGATGTCGGCCGCGAAGCGGGCGCTGCAGTCGCGCGCCTCCTCATCGCTGAAGACGCCATCTCCGATGTAGAAGAGCAACCAATCAGGGAACTGGGGATTGGAGGTGAACATCGCGCTGGCCGCCGCAGCGGCCGGCAGACCGGTTATCACTGTCAGCGTAGTTTTCGCCTGGGCCGTCGCTCCCTTGTCATCGGTGACCTGCAGAACGATCGTCTGCGTTCCCTCGGAGTCGAAGGCGTGATAGGTGATCGGTTCGGTCGTCTCGGCGTCGAATTTACCATCGTTGTTCCAATCCCACTGGTACTTGACGATTGTTCCATCGGGATCGCTCGACCCACTGCCATCGCAAGTGACCGCTGCATCGAGCACTGGCTGTGCCGGAGTACACTTGAGCACGGCGATAGGTGGCTGGTTTACCCCTGTCGATGGTGACTGCGAAGGCGGTTGCGAAGGTGGCTGTGATGGTGGTTGCGATGGCGGCTGTTGGGGCGGCTGTGGCACGTTAGGTCCCTGAGTCACATCTATCGTAGGCGCAGGCAGATCCTGGGTAATGACCATCCCTTGGGAATCGGTATAGCTGATCGTCGAGGGCGGCTGGTCGACCGGCAGCTTGGTGCCGGTCGATCCTGCGCTCAGCGTAAACGAACTGGTCCAGACCTCCCCTTGCATCAGAAAAGGAACTCTCCAAGTCAGGTTGGAAACCCCGAAGCCGGGGTTTACCTGCGGTGGGTTCTGGACCGCGCTCTCATAGCGCAGGTAGCTGGGCAGCGTCTTGCTGATGGTGATCAAGCTGGCGGCCACCTGATGGCCGTAGCGACCCAAGATGGCCTGCAGCGCCGCGTCGCTGAAGCTACTGAAGGCCATGGCACCCGTCTGGGTAGCGATCTGGCTCAGCAGCGCCTCGCGCATGTTGCTGGTTACCCCGAAGATGAAGATGGGAATCTGGGCCTCAGCGGCGCGCGTTGCCTGCACCCGCGGGTCCTGTCCCACGTTGGAGACCCCGTCGGTGGCCAGGATGATGATCTTGGTTGCCTCGGCCTGACCGTCCTTGGCCAGTTCGTCCAAGGCCGCAGCCAAGCCATCGCCCAGGGCCGTCTGATTGCCGGAGGTGAGCCCCTCAATCGCCTGAAGCGCCTTCTCTTTGTCGGAGGTCAGCGCCAAGTTCAGCACAGCCACGTCGGCGAAGGAGACTAAGCCAATCTGGTCTTGATCGCTCAAATGCCGCACAAAAGCCTCGCCGATCACCTTGACCCGCTCCAGATTCTCACTGGCCGAGCGATCGAGCACCAGCAGCAGATCCAAGGGCTTGCCGCTGATAGGTGGAGCGGTCAGGCTCAGCTTCACGGTCGTCTGATCGGGCGAGCCGGTTCCCCGCACCATGATCTGGCCGGGGTCCAACGTCTCAGCCACTTTGATCGGCTGAGCTTGATCTTGGGCCGAGATCGTCAAGCCGGCGGTTAGCAGCAAGAGGCTCAGTAAGACGACAATTCTCCAACGCATAGGTTATCTCTCCCCCTCTGGCCAGGCAAGCCACCAAGCTCACCGGCCGGGTGCATCAGTAACTCATCATACTGCTCGATGCTAACGCCGCGCCGGGGGAGGCACAAGTGCCGGTGACCGCTGCCGTCCCGACATAGGGCACCTCAGGCGCCGATCAGCAGCCAGTCCGGATCTTCGAGGAAGGCCTTGACCTCCTTGGCAAAGGCGGCGCCGACGTGGCCGTCTATCAGCCGATGATCGAACGAAAGCGAGATGAACATGATCTGGCGGATGACGATCTGATCGTGGCGCACCACCGGGCGCTTGCTGATCTCATGGATGCCCAAGATTGCCGACTCCGGTGAGTTGATGATCGGGGTAGCGAAGAGGCCACCCTGTGCGCCCAGACTGGTGATGGTAAAGGTGCCGCCCTGCAGCTCCTCCAGTGCGACCTTCCCCTCGCGGACCTTCTCCGAGAGCCGTTGGATCTCGGCCGCGATGGCCAGGATGCTCAGCCGGTCGGCGTTCTTGACCACTGGCACGATCAGCCCCTGCTCGGTCGCAGTGGCGATGCCGATGTGATAATAATGCTTAACGATGATCTCCTGGCGCTCATGGTCCAGCGAGGCGTTCAAGTACGGATGGCGCTTGAGTGCTCCCACCACCGCCTTGACGATGAAGGACAGGTAGGTCAGTTTGATGCCTTGGGCTTCGGCGACCGGCTTGAGCGCGGTGCGGGTCTTAACCAGCTCGGTCATGTCCACCTCGTCCACGAAAGTGAAATGGGCTGCTGTAGTCACCGCATGGATCATGTGGTCGGAGATCACCTTGCGGATGCCGCGCAGCGGCAGGCGCTCTTCCCGCGCTTCCGGCCGCGGTGCGGGCCCGTTAGCTGCCATTGGCCGAGTTACCACCGCTTCCGTCGGCCGGGTCAGCGGAGCCGGGCCGGCGGCGGCAAGGCTCTTGACGTCAGCATCGGTCACGCGGCCGTTGGGGCCAGAGCCGGACACTTGGGCGATTTCTACCCCCAGTTGGCGGGCCAACTTGCGGGTCGCCGGGGTGGCCAGCACCCGCGTGCGTTGGGACGGTGCGCTCACGGCTGGCCCAGCGCTAGGCGCGATCGCCGGTTCGACCGGCTGCGCCGGGCGCGCGGCCGCTTGGGCCTGAGACGTAGCCTGACGGCCATTGGCTTGGGGCGCTTCGCCAGCGGCGCCGATCACCACCAGCACCGAGCCGACCTCTGCCACCTCGCCCTCCTGGGCCTTGAGCTCCAGAATGGTCCCCGCCACCGGTGAGGGGATTTCCACCGTGGCCTTATCGGTCATCACTTCGACTAGCGGCTGGTCCTCCTCGACAGTTTGACCCACCTGGACCAGCCACTTGACGATCTCACCCTCATGGATTCCTTCGCCGACATCGGGCAGCTTGAACTCTGTTGCCATTTGAACAATCACTCCTTAGCTAAATATTACCGGCTCGCTCAAAAGTTGATCACCCGCTCGATCGCCGCGCCGATGCGCCCGGCGTCCGGCAGATAGAGCTCTTCCAACGTATAGGGAAAGGGCGTATCGAAGCCGGCCACGCGCACGATGGGCGCCCGCAGGTATTCCAGGGCTTCTTCTGCCAGGGTAGCGGCGATCTCCGCCCCGTAGCCGCCGGTCTTGGGCGCCTCTTGCACGATGATTGCCCTCCCGGTCTTGGCGACCGAGTTCACTATCGCCTCGTGGTCGAAGGGCAGCAGGGTGCGCAGGTCAATCACCTCGGCGCTGATGCCCTGAGCCTGCGCCTGTTCGGCAGCCTGCAGCGTTTCCTGGAGCATCGCCCCATAGGCGAAGAGCGAGACATCGCTTCCCTCTCGAACTATCCGCGCCTGACCCAACGGTATAGTGTAATCACCCTCGGGGACCTCCTCGCGGATGGCGCGATAGATCCGCTTGGGTTCGAAGAAGAGCACCGGGTCTTCGGAGCGAATGGCCGAGATCAAGAGCCCTTTGGCATCTGCCGGGCTCGAAGGCACCACGACTTGAAGACCTGGCGTATGCACGAAGTAGGCCTCGGCGCTCTGCGAATGATAACCGCCGCCCTTGATGCCGCCGCCATAGGGGGCGCGAATCACCAGCGGACAGGAATATTGGCCCCCGGAGCGATAGCGAAATTTGGCCAACTCACTGACGATCTGATCATAGGCCGGATAGATGAAATCCTGAAACTGGATCTCCGGGACGGGCCGCAGGCCGTAGAGCGCCATGCCGATGGCCGTTCCGACGATGCCCGCCTCTGCCAGCGGCGTGTCGATCACTCGCTCGGGGCCGAACTCCTCCTGGAGCCCTTCGGTGACCCGAAAGACGCCGCCGAACAGGCCAATATCCTCGCCCAGTAGGACCACCCGCTCATCGCGGCGCATCTCGGTGCGCAGGGCATCGCCCAGCGCCTGCACCAGCGTTAGTTTAGCCATGATAACTGTTGAGGTGCCCCCACAGATCAGTGGCGGTCTTCCTGGTCCCCCAGCAGCGTCTGCAGGTAGCAGAGCTGGCCCCAGTGATAGGCGATATGGGCGGAGGGGGCGCTCAGCACGCGGGTCATCTTCCAGCGTTCGCCCCAGGGCATCTGGCATTCCTGCGTGAATCTTTCCTCGGGTAGTATCCGCATGGCCTGCGCCAGGGTCTGAGCACTGGTCTGAAAGGTCTGCAGGGCCTCCTGATAGCTACGCGCCTCGGCCTTGATCTGCTGAGGCGGCTCGCCGGGCAGCTCGGTCTCCCCTTGGATCAATCGAGCGAAGGCCAAGTTGGCCCCGGCGGTATGGGCCAGGAGCTCCTGGGGGGATCTCCCCAGCCCCTCCGGCCTCCATGCGGTACGCTCCGCCGGGATGTGGGCGGCCGCCTTGAGCATCAGCTCGCTCAGCGCCTCGATGCGCCCGCTCTCCAGTTTTCTTAGGTCCATAATAGCCTCCTTGCGATAGATAGCCAGGGCCAATGCCGTGCCCCTGCCGAGGGTATACCTTTGACAAGAGAGGTGCAACCGCCTACACTAGCACGTCATCATGCCAGTGCGCAGGCTGCTGCCGAATTTGCCCAATCTGATCACGCTGACTCGCATCGCCATCATTCCGGTCTTCCTCCTTTTCCTGTTGACCCCACTGCCAGCCGGAGGGTTGATCGCGCTGATCCTCTTCGCCCTGGCGGCCCTCTCCGACGCCATTGACGGCTGGGTAGCCCGCAGTTGGGAGCAGGTCACCGATTTCGGCAAGTTCGCTGACCCCTTGGCCGACAAACTGTTGGTAATGGCGGCACTGATCGTCTTCGTAGCCCGTGGTCAGATCGGGGTCATTCCGGTAATCATCATCCTTAGCCGCGAATTTCTAGTGATGGGCCTGCGTATCCTGGCCATGACCCATGCTCTGTCCATACCGGCCAGCCCGCTGGCCAAGCTCAAGACGGTCTCCCATATCGGCCTGGCGGTGATCCTGATCGGCGAGGGGGCCTGGGTCTGGCCTGCCTGGGGCGAGGTATTAAGGCTGGTCTTTGTCTATCTGGCCGTCGCGCTGGCGCTGCTCTCCGCCGGGGAGTATTTCTACCGCAGCCGCCACCTCTTCCACGAACTGTGAAGAGAATCGAGTAATTCTCCAATCTTTCCGCCCACTCAGAACCGCGCGTAGAGCCAGACGGCGATCAGCCCCATCAGCACCTCCAGGCCGATGAGGACCAGCGTCAGGTTGCGCTCGCTGATCCCACCGCTCAGCTTCATGATCAGCTGTCCCAGCCCCACCGGGCCCGACTCCGGACAGTAAAGTTTTCCCCGGTGACAGATGCCAAAACTCTTGGGAAAGCCGTGCGCCGCCTTGAGAACCAGATCGAAGAGATGGGGAATCACCAGGATCACCCCGGCCGTCTCGAAGTTGCCCAATATCACTGCCGAAGCCAGCACCGCCCCCATGGAGAGCGTCCCCACATCGCCGATGAAGATTCTCGCCGGATACCAGTTGTAGTAGAGGCAGGCCAGCGCCGCTCCCAGCGCAGCCAGCAGGATCAGCGCTGCGGTCAGCTTGCCCAGCGAGAGGGCGATGACCGTGAGTGCCAGAAAGGCCACCGCGCCCATCCCCACCTCAACCCCGTTGAAGCCGGCCAGCATGTTCATCGCGTTGGCCGCGCCGGTCACCCCCAGCGGCACGAACACCAGGGGATAGAGCAGGCCAAAGTTGACGTAGCCGACGAAGGGCAGGTTCAAGACGGTGTAGCCCGACCTGATGGCCACCAGCGGCAGAGCGGCGAAGAGCGGGGTGACCGCCTTGACGATTTGCCGTACGGCGATCAGATCGTCCAGAATCCCGACAAGTGCGATGAGCAGCACGGTGGCCAGGACGGCCAATAGTCCGACCAGGTCAACTCTGGGGAGCAGATGAAAGAAAGTTTTGAGGGCGATGGCCACCAGCAGCGCGGCGCCGAAGCCGGTCACCAGGGCCAGGCCGCCCATCTCGGGGATGCGCGGCCGGCCCGGCTTTTGCATATCCTGACCGACCAGGCCAACTCGCCCCAAGCGGGGGATCATCACCGGTAGGGCGATAAAAGCCACCACAAACGAGACGAGCAGCGCCAGCCAGCCCGACCAGATCATGAGCTGCGAGCTCCAACGATCAGACTAAAGCACAGCACTCTCATGGGGGAAAGACCTCAAAATATCGCCTGTTACCCTCACCGAAGCGATAGATGCGAAAGTGGGCATCGAAGGTAAAAACCTGCAGGAGACCTTCGCGCTCCATCAGGGCAAAGCTGGTCGCGTCTACCAAGGAGAAGGTTTGATCGGAGAATCGCTCTATAATTCCCCGTGCCTGCTCCAGGTCCTGGAGCTCCACCTTGATCATCTCGACGATCCCGGAGCGCAGGCCATCCCAAAAGGCGATCGCGGCATCCCTGTTCAAGCGGCTTTCCAGCAGATACCAACACTCAAGCAGGATATAATCGGTGGTGATCAGTCGCCTGCTGGTGATGATCGCTCGGTAGAAATCCTTAGCGCTCTGATGATGACGATCATCTCCATCAGCCAAGGCATAGAAGGCTGAGCTGTCCACGAAGATCATGATCGCCCTTGATGAAGTGCCTCCGCGAGGTAACGATCATGTTGTTCAGACACATCTGTCCTGCCGCTCTTGCCTAAACTGACAATGCGCAAGTAAGCCTCCTCCGGCTGCTGGTTGTGCAGGTATTGGTTCAGGATCCTGCGCAAGAGCTCTGCCATGGAGATCCCTCTTTCCGCCGCCGCCTTCTTCAACTGGCAATGTTGCTTCGGCTCTAGATAGATTTGCGTTCGTTTCAAGAGCATCCAGATCTCCTCCTCAGATGCCAACATTATAACGTTAACATCGTTGGTGATCAATGGTCAGTGACTTTCCAAAGCTGCTAGCGGCCCAGCAACTCCTGATAAAGCCGATCGAGCTGCGCGATCATCACTGACAGTGAGAAGGCTTTGGCCCGCTCCCGCCCGGCACGACCCATCCGGCGGCAGAGCGGCCCATCGCAGGCGAGTCGGCGGATCGCCTCGGCCAGCGGCTCAGTTTGACGTGGTTCAATTAAGAGGCCGTTCACCCCCTCCTCCACCTGTTCGGGGATGCCGTCTATGCGGGTGGCGATCACCGGCAGGCCGGCGGCCATCGCCTCGGAGATCGTCCGCGGTGTCCCCTCGCGGTAGGAGGGCAGCACGAAACAGTCAACAGAGGCCATCAGTGGGGCCAGATCTGACTGATAGCCGAGCAGACGCACCCAGTTCAGGTTCCGCTCGCGGATCTTCCGCTCTAGCCAAGGTCGCAAGGGACCCTCACCGGCGATGAGCCAGACGATCGGCCGGGACTCGCTAGCCAACTGCGCAGCCGCCTGTAGCAGCTCTGAGAAACCCTTGCCCGGCGTCAGGCGGGCGGCGGTGAGCAGTTTGAAGGCGCCGGTTGGTAGACCCAAATCGAGCGGCTTAGCCGAGCTGTAGTGCTCCAGGTCCACGCCGCTATGGATGGTCACGTACTGCGCCGGGACTCCGACACCAGCCCTTAAGAAGTCTCGGGTAATAGCATCGGCATTGGCGATCAGCCGGGTGGTCCAGGGAGCAACCCGACGCTCCAACAGCAGCAAAAAACGTCTCAACATAGGATTACGCTGCTCAGTGAAAGGAATACCATGGATGGTGTGCACGATGAGGGGCACGCCGGCCCGGTGCGCGGCGTGCCGCCCCACGATGCCGGCCTCGGTCTCATGGGTATGGACGATATCGAAGCGTTCGGATCGCAGATAGCGATAAAGCTGCAACCCGGCTAGCGCCAGCGAGAGCGGTTGGAAATGGCGCATCAGGCTGAAGCGGTAGGTAGGGACGCCTAGCCCGCTCACCTTGGCCAGCTGCTCCGGGGAGAACTCGGCCCCGTAGCCCAAGGTGAAATCATATTTATCCCGCAAAGCGGCCAGCTCGGCCAGCGTTTTGGCCTCGGCGCCGCCGCGCAGCAGCCGGGTGATCAGGTGGAGGACCTTGGGTTTAGGCGTAGCCGAACTTTCCTGTCTGCAGATTTCCCTCAAACTCCTTGAGCGTGGAGGGGCCGGATATACTCTCAGATGAGGGACTCACCTCTTGGACCGTTGACCTTCCACGGCCGCGCCAGTCTGCTGCAAGCGCCGGGCCAACTCCATGAACATATTGATCGCCAGATCGGGATCGTCCTGGAGCAGACCGCGCAGCGCCCAACGGGTCAGGATCAGGCAGGTGGTGGGCTCAGTGGCCACCACGTCCGCGCCGCGCGAGGTGTCCTGGAGCACGGCCCCCTCGCCGAAATGGGCCCCTGGACCTAATTGGGCAATCGGTTGGCCGCCCTTGCGCACCTCAACTTTGCCCCGAACGATCAGGTAGAACCCTACGTTGCTCTCGTCGCCCTCGCTGAGTATGGGCGCGTCTGCCGGATAGTCGCGTCGCTTGGCCGAGTCCATGATCGAGCGTAGCTGAGCCGCGCTGTAGTGGGCGAAGAGCGGATTTTGCTTGAACAGGGACAAAAATTGAGCTTCGTCCATATGAGCCTCCTTGGACTGTCATTCTCGTCGCTCTAGTCGCTTCCGATTGTAGCCGATGCGCTCCGGCCGGCCAACTGGACCTCGGCGGGGCCTACCGGGAGCGCTTGCCTACTCACCCGGCTTCCAAGAGGCTTCATCCTCCAGCGGTTCGAAGTGGATGATAATGCTGGCCTGGCCTAGCGTTTGGCGGATCTCGGCCTCGGCCGCTTCGGAAAGATCGTGCGTCTGCTGCACCGTCCAGCGGCCAGGCACCAGTAGGTGCAGGTCGATGAACCGCTGCGGCCCCGACTTGCGGGTGCGCAACTGATGATAGGTCGCGCCGTCGCCGGTGTATTTGTCCAGGATGGTCTGAATCACCCGCAATTCCTCAGGGGGTAATGCTTTATCCATCAGGCCGCCCAGCGAGCGACGCACCAGTCCAACCCCGGAGACGACGATGTTGGCGGCTACCAGCAACGCGATCGCCGGATCGAGCCAGTAAGAGCCGGTGGCCCAGGCCGCCCCCAGGCCAACGATGACGCCCACTGAGGTCCAGACGTCGGTCAGCAGATGCCGGGCATCACCCTCGAGGGCGATCGAATCGTGCCGCTGGGCGGCACGCAACAGTACACGGGCGACCGTCCAGTTGATCAGCGAAGCCGAGAAGGTAATGCCCAATCCCCAACTGAGGTCGTGCAGCGGAGCCGGATGGAGCAGGCGTCCGATTGACTCGTAGGCGATGAAACCCGCGGCAGCCAGGATCATCGTCCCTTCGGTGCCGCTGGAAAGATACTCCGCCTTGTCATGGCCGTAGGTGTGCACCATATCGGCGGGATGCGCGGCGATCTGTAAGGCCAGCCAGGTGATGAGCGCCGCGCTCAAGTTGACCAACGATTCGGCGGCATCGGAGAAGAGGGCGATCGAGCCGGTGAGCAGATAGGCACCGAACTTGAGCAGCAAGGTGATCAACGCCGCGCCCAAGGGTAAGATCATGATCCCTCGCTTGGTTTGTAAATATTGACCGATCATGCTCACTTCACCTGGATTAAATTGATACCAGGGGCGACCGACCGGTTGCCCCTATGACCTGCTCTATCGCCCCCACCGCCTGATCCAGGCTGCGATTGATGACCAGATAGTCGAACTGGGCGGCGGCACGCAACTCGCGCCGGGCGGTTTGCAGCCTGAGCTCTAGTTGCTCCGGGCCTTCGCTCTGCCGCGCCTCCAGGCGGGTGCGCAGTATGGCCAACGAGGGTGGCAGCACGAAGATGAAGCTAAAGGGAACGGCCAGCCTGCCGCGACGCCGGCGCAACTGGGCGGCCCCCTGCACGTCAATGACCAGCAGCAGGTTGATCCCCCGGCGCAGCCGACGCTGGGCCTCGCGGCGCGGTGTGCCATAGTAATAACCGAAGAGCTGCGCCCACTCCAAAAAAGCGTTCTTTTTAATTAGCCGGAGAAACTCCGCTCGGTTGACAAAGTAATAATCACGACCCTCCCGCTCGCCGGGGCGCGGCGGACGGGTGGTATAAGAGATGGAGCGCTCGATTCTACTCCGGCCCCGCCCAGCGCTGTCTCCGGCCAACAGACGGTGGGCGATGGTGGTCTTGCCCACCCCGGAGGGACCAGAGAGCACCAGCAGTTGGCCGAACGAGCTCATGGCTCTGGCCGGATGAGCCCCTCAAGGTAGCGCGTGGCCAGCGTCTGGGCGCGCACTGCGGAGAGCAGCAGGTAGCCGGAGGTGGTCAAGACCACCGAGCGGTCCGGCAGCCCGCGGCTCAGGTCAACCAGCTTGTCGCTGTCCCGATAGGAGCCGATCAAGCGCTGGATAGGCTCGGAGTCCGCCCCGGCGATGAGCACGATCTGGGAGCAGGGCAGCCAACTCGCCCGCCCCAGTTTGAGCAATCGCCCCTGGTTATTCAATATTGCGCACCTGTTCCCGCAGTTGGTCAATCAGCGACTTAATGGTAATGGTGCGGCCGGCGATCTGGCCATCGCGGGCTTTGGCCCCGATGGTGTTAGCTTCCCGGTTCATCTCCTGAGCCAAAAAGTCCAGCGTGCGGCCGGTCGGCTCCGAGGAGTCCAAGGCCTGCAACGCGGCTTGCAAGTGGATGCGCAGGCGGGTCAGCTCCTCGGTGATGTCAGCCCGCTCGGCCAGCAACGCCGCTTCGGCCTCCAGGCGTCCCGGCTCCAGTGCCACTTGGCCAGCCAGCTCCTGCACCCGATCGCGCAGCTTCTGGGCATAGATCTTCAGCAATTGGGGCGCTTGGGCCTCGATAGCGGAGATTTCGTCCTGTAGTGACTGCAGGCAACCGGCCAACTCCCGGCCGAGCGCCGCCCCTTCGCGCTGCCGCTCCTGCCGGGCCACCGCCAGAGCCGCCTCCAGCGCCTCGGTCAGCGCCGGTTGCAAGGCTTCAGGATCGGGCAGCTCAGCGGGGCGCAGCACCCCTTCCAAACTGATCAGTTGGCTCAGCGAGGGGTGATCGGACAGCTCCAGCTCTTGGGCCAGCTGCTCCAGCACCTGGTAATAACCCTTGGCCAACTCCGTATCGCAGCTTATGCTGGCCCCTGCGCTGCGCTCGAAGCTGACGTTGACCTCCACCCGCCCGCGGGCGAAGCTGTGCTTGATCAGTTGGCGGCAGTACAACCCTAAACCCGGATAGCTTTCCAGACCGCGGATGCTCAGTTCCAAATAGCGATGGTTCAGCGTCTTGACCCAGACGGTGACCGAAGGGGTTACGGCCGCACTGCGCCCCTCGCCGTAGGCCGTCATGCTACTTAGCATCAGCCGATCGCGCTCCCGACGAAACTCCAATTGGCATCATAATTTACTATTATAATG
Source organism: uncultured bacterium (assembly GCA_913053845.1). Classification (GTDB taxonomy): domain Bacteria; phylum Bipolaricaulota; class Bipolaricaulia; order RBG-16-55-9; family DRJF01; genus DRJF01. The sequence goes on from CAJXGD010000003.1 coordinate 50,524, forward strand.
AAAATTCCCGCAGCTCGGCAAACCACCCGGCCGGCGGAGCTGGGGAGAGGTGACCGAGGTGAGCTGCCGAGCTCTCCGGCCGGCCCTGGGGACCATACGCTTTTCCTGGCTTGAGAGAGCTATCTCGGTCGAGAATATCTCCATGCATGGCTGGCAAACTTTCCTACTGAGAATTGGGCTAAGCTTCCTGCTATTGCTCGCCGTCTGGGGAGCATCCGCCGCGCGAGCCCAGCAGTTCTCGGCCGGCTTTGCCGGTGAGCTGAGCTTCGTGCCGGCACCGCCCTTCTTCAACGGGGCCAATTTTGATCTATTACTAAGCGTTACCGTTGCTGGTGCTGCCTTCAACAGTGAGACCCAGTTCAGCCTCAGCGCGCTGAGCGCTCAGCTTTTTTCCATCCGGCTAACGCTGGGCGCCCTGCAGGTCCACGATCAACTCCTCTTCGCCCCGGCAATTAACTTCAAGCGCAACGAGCTGTTGGCGGCGTTAGAGATGGGAGGGGTGCGGCTGGCCACCGAGGTATTGCTGGCCGACCTGGGTCCGCCGGGCGCCCCGAACATCAACCCCGGCCTGATCATCGAGGTCGGGGGACGCTCGCAATTGGGGCTGGGCCTGCATAGCTTCACCGGCTTCGGCGTCACCCGGCTGGTCCAAGATCTCGATACGACTCTGCCCTGCGATCTCTCTGAATTGGCTTGTCTGGGCAGCTCGCACCCCGATGGGCAGCCGGACAAGCTGGTCTCAGCACCCTTCGTCTTCAGCGAGGAGGCGGTGCGCGCCGATCTGGCCTTCAGCGGCAGCTTCGGTCAGGTGACCCTGGCCGCCACCACCCTCTTCACCCTGGCGGGCTTCAACGGCGAACTGATCGAGGCTGATCTGAAGATCGAGCCACCCGGGGTGCGCTTCGCCGCGGTCAGCACCTTCGATTCCGGCTTCGCCCTCACTCGTGATACGATCTTATTCGAAGCCACGCTTGGACCTTTTGCCTGGCGGGGTCTGACTATCTTTAGCGGCGCGCCGATTGCCTTTGCCGAGCAGGATTTCAAGCTACGGCTAACTTTTGGGGGCTTTAGCGCCTTCTCAACGATAATATTTGCCCCAGTGGGCCTGAGCGAGTTGCGCTTGGGGCTAGGGGTCAAGCTCTGATTGACCGGTCTGGCGGGAGAGCTCTTCCGACTTGCGGGTGGCGGCCAGCACCGTGCGGATCAGCGTCACCCGGATGCCACCCTCTTCCAAGGCCATGATCCCGTCCATGGTGGTGCCGGCCGGGGTGGTGACGAAGTCTTTCAGCTTGGCCGGATGCTCGCCGGTCTCCAGCACCATCTTGGCCGCGCCCAGGAGCGATTGGGCGGCCAGAGTGGTGGCCAGCCGGCGCGAAAGTCCGGCCTTGACTCCTCCCTCGGCCAGGGCCTCGATGATGACATAGGCGTAGGCCGGACCTGAGCCCGACAGGCCGGTGACCGCGTCCATCAGCTCCTCTCGGTCGAGCAGAGCCACCCGCCCTACCGCCGCAAAGATCTGCTGGGCCAGGGTGAGCTGCTCTTGACTGACCCGCCGGCCGGGGCAGAGGACGGTCATGCCGGCCTGCACCAGGCAGGGCATATTGGGCATACCCCGGATGACAGAAATCTCTTGGCCCAACTGCTTTTCGACGTAGCCGGTCTGAATAGCCGCTGCGATGGTGATGAAGAGTTGCTCCGGGCGCACGGCCGGGCGGATCTCGGCCAGAATAGCTGGCATACGTTGGGGCTTGACCGCCAAAATAACCAGGTCGCTGGCTCTGACTGCCCCGGCATTGTCGCAGTCTACCGTGATACCGTAGCGCGCGCCGGCGGCCTGGGCGCTCTCGGGGTGGCCGGTGGTCCCCCGCAACTGCTCTGGTGCGATGACGCCCTGCTCCAGCAGCGCGCCGGCCAGCGTGCCGCCGATCTTGCCCAGCCCTAAGATGGCCAAACGTTGCTGATCTAGCATCTTGCCTCCTCATCCCAAACGGCTCTCATAATAGCGCAGCGCGCTCCCGCTCCCGCTCAGCAAAGTGTTTTAAGCTTCAGCTCTTCAGCCGCCAACCGCGACGAAACAGCCAGACCGAGCTGAGCACCAGCCCCACAGCTAACAGGGCGATCAATCCCAGCCCCAGCGCGACGTTGGTCTCGCTGCTGCCCAGCATACCGTAGCGAAAGCCGCCGGTGATATACGTAAAAGGATTAAGCCAGGTCAGTTGCTCAATCACCGGTACGCCACGAACCATCTTGAGCGAATAGAAAACACCACCTAGAAAGACCAACGGGTCGAGCAAGAAGGTGTTGACCGCGTTGACCCCATCCCAACCCTTGGTCCAGAGACCCACGATACAACCCAAGCTGGAAAAAGCGATCGCCGTCAGTATTAAGTACAGTCCGGTAAAGAGCGGGTGGGCCAGCGGCACCTGGGTGAAGAGGATCGCCGCGGCCAGGATGATCAAGGCCACCATTAGCCCCCGCAGCACCCCGGCGAGAATAATTGCCAGGGCCATTTGCGTGTAAGAGAGCGGTGAGGCTAGAAAATCAAAGATATTGCCTTGCCAGCGCGACTGAAAGACGCTGTAGGCCGGATTGTAGAAGCTGTTGATGATCGCGGCCATCATGATCAGGCCAGGCAGCGTAAACTCGATATATGATACGCCTTGAACGGTTCCCAGCCGTGAGCCCAGCGCCACCCCGAAGACGAAGATATAGAGAATGGTCGAGATGATCGGCGGGGCTATCGTGTCCAGCGGTTCCTTCAAATAGCGCATGATTTCGCGCTTAAAAAGCGTTAAAAAACCGATCATGGCTTTGAGCTCGTCCTCTGGGTCAGTTGCAAGAAGACATCTTCCAGCCGCGCTTTGCGGCTCCTGATCGCGTGCATCACCAGGCCGGCTTGGGCCAATTGTCCCAGGGCTGCTACCAGCGCCGGGTCGTCCAGCCGGCCGCGCAGCCGCAATTTCCCTTCGTCCAACTGATAGTCCAGGCCGTCCAGAGTGGCCTGAGGGGGGAGCCGGCTCAGCGGCTGATCGAACTGGACCTCCACCCAATCGGTCTGGGCACCGGCCACCAACTGTTCCGGCGCTCCTGTGGCCAACAGCCGGCCATGATCGAGGATAGCCACCCGCCGGCAGAGCGCTTCCGCCTCTTCCAGATAATGAGTAGTCAGCAAGATCGTCACCCCGCGCGTGTTCCATTCCCGCATCACCTGCCAGATCTGATGGCGTAGTGCCACGTCCGCCCCGGCGGTCGGCTCATCCAGGATGAGAATATCAGGGTGGTGGATCAATGCTTTAGCCACGATCAAGCGACGCTTCATCCCCCCGGAGAGCTCCTGAATCGCCGCCTGACGCTTATCCCAGAGCTCAAACTGGTTCAGAAGCTCATCGGCCCGCCGCCGGGCCTCGCGGGGCGGCACGCCAAAGTAACCGGCCTGATAGATCAGAATATCGCGCACCTTGAGAAACCAGCTGTCCAGCGTCTCCTCCTGGGGAGCGATGCCTACCAGTCGATGCACCCGGCGGTAGTCATGCACGGCGTCCAGCCCTTGGACCAGTACTCGGCCGGAGCTGGGTTTCACCAGGCCGGCGATGACGTTGATGCTGGTCGTCTTGCCCGCACCGTTGGGGCCGAGCAGGCCGAAGAACTCGCCGCGACGAATATCGAGGCTCAGATCGTGCACCGCCACGGTCTGGCGATAGACCTTGCGCAGATGTTGGAAAGAGATGGCTATCTGCTGGTCATTTGTCGCCAAAGCGCCCCTCGATCTCGGCGATAGAATCGCCGCCATATTTTTCAAGCAAGGCATCGGCCAGGGTGAAGGCCAATAGGTTCTCCCCGATGATCGAGGCCGCCGGCACCGCACAGACGTCCGAACGCTCCACGTGAGCCTTGACCGGCCTCTTGCTAATAATATCCACCGAATCCAGGGGCTGCATAAGCGTGGAGAGCGGCTTCATCGCCACCCGCACGCTCAAGAGCTCGCCGGTGCTCATCCCGCCTTCAATGCCGCCGGAGCGGCCCTCCCGGCGGTAGAACCCCCGTTGCTCATCATAATAGATCGCGTCGTGCGCCTCCGAGCCCCAGCGGGAGGCCGCCTCAAAGCCTGAGCCAATTCCTACCCCCTTCATCGCTTGGAGGCTCAGCATGGCCGCCGCGATGCGCGCGTCCAGCTTGCGGTCCCAATGAACATGGCTGCCCAGGCCCACCGGCAGCCCGGAGACCAGCAGCTCGAAGACCCCGCCGACGGTGTTTTTTTCGGCTTTGGCTTGGTCAATACGCGCGATCATCTCCCGCTCAGCCTGGGGGTCCAGACAGCGCACCGGCGAGCCGTCCGCCCGGCTCAGCAGCTCACTCAGGTTGGAGAAGTCTCTCGCGTTGGCCTGGCTCCGGATCTCATGAAGCTGGATCACGTGGGAGGCAATCTGGATGCCGAAATGCGCTAACATATGCCGAGGCAGCGCCCCCAATGCCACCCGCATGGTCGTCTCGCGCGCGGAGGCCCGCTCCAGCACGTTGCGAATATCGCTAAAGCCATACTTGAGCGCGCCGGCCAGGTCGGCATGGCCCGGCCGCGGGACGGTCACCGGCTGATAATCAGGCGGCTCCTGCCAAGGGTCCATCGCCCTCTGCCAGTTCTGCCAGTCGCGGTTCCATACCAGCAGGGCGATGGGACTGCCCAGCGTTTTACCGAAGCGAATGCCGGCGATGACCTCCGCTTGATCCTGCTCTATTCTCATCCGCCCGCCGCGGCCGTGGCCTCGCTGACGACGGGCCAATTGCCGATTGATTATTTCCGGCTGAACTACCAGACCGGCAGGCATGCCCTCCAAGATGCCCACCAGTCCGCGGCCGTGAGACTCGCCGGCCGTCAGATAGCGCAATCGTCTCATGCTTACTCCCTTCCTGGTTTTCCAGCATAACTAAGTAAATATTTCTGAAGCTCCTCCGCCCAAATATAAAACTCACCACGGGGCCGGCCGGTCCACAGGCATAGCGATTCTATCCCCTGGTAGATTAGCATCTCCAGGCCGGAGAGCGGTCGCGCTCCCGCCGCCTGTGCCTGGCGGAGCAGCCGCGTCCGGGGTGGCCGATAGACCAGATCATAGACTACCAGGCCCGGATGCAGCGGGGCCGCATCGCTCAAAGGCGACCGATCAACCGCCGGAGCCAGCCCCACCGAGGTGGCATTCACCAGCAGCTCCGCTTCGGCGATGGCCCGATTCAGGCGTGCCATATCAGCTAGCGCGCAGGTATAGATCGCCTGGAAGCCCGTATTAGCTGAGAGCTGCCAGGCCAGCTCCTCAGCCCGATTCAGCGTGCGATTGGCCAAGGTCAGCCGCCCGATGCCGCCACCGATGAGCGCGTAGACGACGGCGCGGGCCGCGCCACCTGCCCCCAGCACTATGGCCGAGCGCCCGGCCAACTTGACTACTTTGGCCTCTAGCGCACGCCGGAAGCCAAGCCCGTCGGTATTATAGCCGATGAGCTGCCCACCTTGCCGCACGATGGTGTTCACCGCCCCCAGCTGCCGGGCATCGGCGCTCAGGCCGTCCAGATAGGCCAGCACCCGTTCTTTGTGCGGAATGGTCACGTTCAGTCCGGCGAAGTCGCTCGCACGTGCCTGCTGCAAGAATGCTTGCAGTTCGGAGGAAGCCACCCGATAGGCCCGATACTCATAGCTGAGACCCAGCTTGGCTATTAAAAAACTGTGCAGCACCGGCGAGAGCGAATGGGCGATCGGATCGCCGATCACGCCCAGTTGCAGCCGCTGCTCGCCAGCTTCAGCCATCGCGCAGCGCCTCCAGTTGGCGATAGAAATTGGGGAAGGAGATGTCTGCCCACTCGGCTCCACTGATCACCGTCTCGCCAGTGGCAATCAGGCCGGCAATCGCGAAAGCCATGGCGATGCGATGGTCATTAAAGCTGGAGAGCCGTGCGCCTCGCAGGGGCTGGGGACCGGGGATGATCAGCCCATCGGGGCGCTCTTCGAGCTCGGCCCCCATCCGACGCAGGTTTTTCGCCACCGCTGCCAGACGGTCGGTCTCCTTGACCCGCAGCTCGGCGGCATCTTCAATCACCGTGGTGCCCTGGGCTTGGGTGGCGACCACGGCTAAGAGGGGCAGCTCATCTATCAACGCCGGAATGGCCGAGCCGGCTAGCTTGATCGCTTGCAAGGCCGGGACACCTTGCACCCGCAGGTCGGCCAGTGGCTCCCCGGCCGGCTCGCGCTCGCGGAGCAGTTCGATTTGAGCTCCCATGTGGCGCAAGGCGGTCAGAAAACCTGTCCGAGTGGGATTGACGCCGATATTGGCCAAGTGCAGATCGCTGCCGGGCAGCAGCGCTGCTGCGACAATGAAAAAGGCCGCCGAGGAGAGATCGCCGGGGATGGGCCAATCGCAGGCCGGCAGATCGTCGGCGAGCGGGCCGCTCAGGCTCAGGCAGTTATCTGAGATCTCCAGCGGCACGCCCAACCGTCGCAACATGCGCTCAGTGTGATCGCGCGTCGGCTGCGTCTCGATGATCTGAGTATGGCCCTGGGCGTAGAGACCGGCCAGCAGCAGGCAGCTCTTGAGCTGCGCCGAGGCGACTGGCAATTTGTAGGTGATCCCACGCAGCGGTCCGCCACTAATCCGCAAGGGTGGATGGCCGGCGCGGCTCTCGATCTGAGCTCCCATCTGGGCCAGCGGTCGGATGATCCGCTCCATGGGCCGCTGCCGCAGCGACTCATCGCCGCTGAGGCGGCTCTCGAAGGGCTGAGCAGCCAAGAGACCGGCCAGCAGGCGCATGGCCGTGCCGGAGTTGCCGGCATCCAGAGTGCCGGCCGGGGCGCGCAGTCCCTTCAGGCCGCGGCCCTCCACCAGCACTCGCCCGCCGGCTTGAGTGATGGCTACACCGAGCGCCCGCAGGCAGTTGGCAGTGCTGACCAGGTCGGCTCCCGGCGCCAGGCCGCTGATCTCGCTGCTGCCTCGAGCGATGGCGCTTAGCAGCAGAGCCCGATGCGAGATGGACTTGTCGCCGGGGACGGTCAGTGTGCCCATCAAGCGCCGAGCCGGCCGGATAGTGCGTTCCATGCTGACTCTCTAGTTAGGCGAAACGTCGGACAAAACTGGAGCCTCGAAGACCCGTCCGACCGCCCGACCTATCGTGGCCAGCTCAGAGGAGAGCTGAGCCAGTTGCTCGGGCAGCAGCGCCTGGGGGCCGTCGCTGAGCGCCTCATCGGGCCGATTATGGGTCTCGACGATCAGGCCGTCGGCTCCGGCGGCGATGGCCGCGCGGGCCAGGGGCAGGACACGCTCGCGCAGGCCGGCGGCGTGCGAGGGATCCACGATGACCGGCAGATGGCTCAGCCGCTTGACCACCGGGATGGCCCCCAGATCGAGCGTGAAGCGGTTGTAATCGGAAAAAGTGCGGATGCCACGCTCGCAGAGGATCACCTGGTAGTTGCCCTCGCTCAAGATATACTCGGCGGCCATCAGCCACTCGTCAATGGTCGCGGCCAGACCGCGCTTGAGCAGCACCGGCCGCTCGCTGCGTCCCACCGCGCGCAAGAGCGAGTAGTTCTGCATGTTGCGCGCCCCGATCTGGAAGATATCTGCATACTGGGCGACCAACTCGACCTGAGAGCTGTCCATCACTTCGGTGATGGTGAGCAGGCCGTAGGCGTCGGCGGCCTGGCGCAGCAACTTGAGGCCGTCCTCCCCTAGCCCCTGGAAGCTGTAGGGGCTGGTGCGAGGCTTGAAAGCCCCGCCGCGCAGGATCTTTCCGCCTTGGGCAGCGACCAGCTGGGCGATCGTCTCGATCTGCTCTTCGCTCTCGACCGAGCAGGGCCCGGCCATCAGCACCAGCTCCCGTCCGCCCAGGGAAACCCCGCCCAACCGGATCACCGTATCGTCCGGCTTGAACTCGCGGCTGGCCAACTTGTAGGGCTTGGTGATCTCGACGATCTCGCGCACGCCGGGCAGGATCTCCAGTTGACGCGCATTCAGCCCGCGCTTGTCGCCGATGGCCCCCAGGATGCTCTGGTTGACCCCGTCAATCCGATGCACCTGGAAGCCCAGCTCGATCAGCTTGTTACTGGCCGCTGCTATCTGTTCTTCCGCCGCTCCAACCTCCATGACGATGACCATCTTAAATCCTCCTTGGTTTGCCTACTGAAAAGAAGTAGCAATGCTCTTTGGACCACATACCAACAACGCTCTAGCGGCGAACGAGTAATTAAGCCCCCTGGGGGGGCCAAAAGGAAGGAAAGATAAACAAGGTGAGGAGGGGGTTATCTCGGAAGCAACCCGTCAGATCAACCGGTGTTTGGCACATGACTACCCCCCCCTTTATAGATTTGCACTATAGCACAGCAGGCGCTTTTCGTCAAGCTGTTGACAAACGGGCTCCACTCATGCTATATTATTGCGCAATTATGAAAGTGCGAAAGGATAGGGATAGAGAGCCAAAAAATGGGCAACTGAGTGGGCGGAAGCCTTCTTCACCCAACCTTCACTGCACTCCCACGGGACCTTCAAGGTCCAGCGCTAAGCTGGCGATCATCGGCTCGGCGGTGCGAAAGCAAACGAGAAAACCGCCGGATAGGAGAAAGAGGTGACGATGAAAAAAACAGGTTGGTTTTCAAAATTGTCCTCGTGGAACTTGACCCGCTTCTCAGTGGATCACCCCTGGGTCGTGTTGGCGCTCGTCGGGCTGGTCACCATCGCCTTTGGCCTGCAACTGCCGAACATGCGAACTGACACCGATCCCACCAACATGCTGCCGGCGAACTCCGAGGTGCGGGTGCAGAATGCCGAGGTCCGGGCTCGCTTTCAGCTACACAAGGATACCATCGTCTTGGGGATCGTCAATGATGGAGCGGATGGCATCTTTAATCCGGGCACGCTGCAAAAGATCGTCCGCATCAGCGATCAGATCCTAAGGCTGAAGGGCGTGTCCGCCCCCGACGTCACCGGTTTGAGCACCGTTGACTATCTCAGTGCCAAGGGCAACGATCTCAAGGTGCGAGTGCTGCTGCGCACCGCACCCACGACGCCGGAGGGGATCGCCGCGCTGAAGAAGAAGATCGCTGAGGTTCCATCCTATCAGGGGACGCTTATCTCACGCGATGGCCATACCACCGCGATCTATATTCCCCTCAAGAAGGGGACCAACGGCAAAGCGATCGCCGATCAGATCCGGGCCATCGTGGCTAAGGAGAAAGGCCCGGAACGTTTCTATCTCACCGGCGATCCCATCGCCCGCGACACCTTCGGGGCCGAGATGTTCAAACAGATGTTCATCTTCTCCCCCCTGGCCGGCCTGGTAATGTTCCTGTTCCTCTTCTTGATGTTCCGCAATCTTCCCTTGGTGCTCTCCATGATGGGCGCGGCAATCATCAGCATCATCTGGACGATGGGACTGCACGTCGGCTTGGGCTTCCCGGTGCACATCATGAGCTCGATGATCCCGGTCTTCCTCATCGCCCTGGCCACCGATAGCGTGCACATCTTCAACGAGTTCTACTTTCGCTACCGGAAGAGGGGCGACAAACGTCAGGCCATCATCGAGACGATGCAGGTCGTGGGGCGCCCGGTGCGCTATACGGCGCTGGCTGCCGCCGTGGGTTTTGGAGCATTGGCCATCGAAGGGCTGCTGGCCCTCTACGCGGGGCAATACCTGCCCCTGCGCGGGGCGATCGTCCCGGTGATGGTCTTTGGGGCCTTCATGGCCTTTGGGGTCTTGGCCATCCGCGTGCTCAGCTTCAGCTTCATCCCGGCCGTGTTGTCCTTGGTGAACGAGAAAGCGCTGCTCAAGCGAACTGCCGGCGAGGATCTGGCAGAAAACCGCGTAAGTCGCTGGCTGGGCAAGCTGGGACGCTTCAGCGTGCGGCGCTGGGCGGGGATCCTGACCGTCGGCCTGATCGCCCTGGTCATCGCCAGCGTGGGCGTGAGCCAGATCCATGTGAACAACAACCTCATCTCCTGGTTCAAGCCGGGCTCGCCGATCCGCACCGCCGATCGGGTGCTCAACGCGCGCCTGGCCGGCACGGCCCCGGCCTACCTGATACTCAACATGCCCACAAAGAACGCTATCAAACAGCCGGAGACGCTGCGCTACCTCCAGGCACTGCAACGCGATCTGGAACGGCTGCCGGCCGTGGGCAAGAGCTTCTCCATCGTTAACTACCTCACTCGCATCAATCGGGTGATGCACGCCGATGATCCTAAATACCAGACCATTCCTGATAATTCCCGCCTCATCGCTCAGTATCTACTGCTCTTCAGCATGGCGGCTCAGCCCCATGATCTCAAGAACGTGGTTGACTTCTCCTATCAACGGGCGAACATCTGGCTATGGCTCAGAAGCTGGGACGCCGCAGCGATGCGGAGTGTGATCACGGAAGCCCGACGCTTCGCGGCCACGCATCCCCTGCCGGGTGCCAGCTTGCAGCCGGCCGGCACCTCCTACTTCAACCTGGTCTGGAACGATGAGGTGCTCTACGGGATGCTGGAGGGCTTTGCCCTGGCCTCACTGCTGATATTGTTCATCCTGGCGCTGGACTTCCGTTCCTGGCGCTGGGGCTTGGTGGCCTTCATCCCGCTCTTGGCCACGGTGGTGCTGATCTATGGCTTCGTCGGCTGGCGCAAGATCGATTTCGACATGCCGATAGCCGTCCTCTCCACGCTCTCGCTGGGCATGTCGGTGGACTTTGCAATCCATTTCACCACCCGCCTGCGGCAGCGCTACGCGGAGCGGCCAAACCTGACCGAGGCGCTCGTCTGGACGGTCACCCGTCCGGGCAAGGGGGTCCTGCGCAACGCGGTTCTCTTTGCGGCCAGCTTTGCCGTGATGCTGGCCTCCTCGCTCACCCCTTATGTGACCGTGGGGACCTTCGTCATGGCCATCATGCTCATCAGCGCCGGGGTGACCTTGGTCGTCCTGCCCGCGCTGGTCTACGCCCTGCGAGGCTGGTTGCCGGGGCTGGGGGCTGAAACCGTTGTGGAGTCGGCGTCAGAATATGCACTCAATCAAACCAATCAGGAGGTAGATCGACGTGAAAGTTAAGTTCAAGTTAGTCGCGTTGTCCTTAGTGGCGCTGCTCAGCGCCTACGGACTCTCTGGAGGGCTCCCGGCTCAGGCCCAGGGGCCCACGGCCGACCAGATCATGCAGCAGGTCGAGAGCCGCTTTCAGGGGAACGATTTCGTCGCCCCGCAGGTAACGCTCACCACCACCAATGCCCAAGGGGAGAAGCAGACGCTGCAGATCAGCCTCAAGGCGCTTCTCTACGACAAGAAGGACGTGAAGTACAAGGTCCTGCTCAAGGTGCTTCAGCCAGTGGACTCCAAGGGCACAGCCTTCCTAGCCATTGAGCGAGTCTATCCACAGCCGAACGACGAGTGGCTCTTCCTTCCGGCGCTGGGCCAGGTGAAGAAGCTGGACCCGGAGAACGCCCGCAACTCACTCTTCGGCAGTGTCTTCAATTTCGAGGACGTCACCGGTCGGCCGGCGGCCGCCGACACGCACAAACTCCTGCGCACCGAGACGGTGGACGGGCGCCCAACCTGGGTCGTCGAGAGCATCCCCAAGGAACCCAACACGGTGGAGTTCGGTCGCCGGGTGACCTGGGTCGATCAGGAGAGCCTGATCATCCTCAAAGAGGAGCTCTATGACCATCAGGGCGCGCTGCTGCGCACCGGTCAACTGCTCAAGCAGGAGAAGCTCGACGGCATCTGGACGATGATCAAAGCTGAAGTGAAGAACGTGCAGACCGGTGAGGAGAGCACCTTCGATTTCGGCCAGGTGCAGCACAACGTCGGCCTGGCTGAGAGCCTCTTCGATCCGGCGAATCTGGGCAAGTGAGAAGGCAGTTTAACTTCACCGAGAGGTGCAGAGGAGGGTGGGCCGGGTGCCTGCCCTCCTCCCCCTCGATCGGTCGCTTTAAGAAAGGAGCAAGACGATGTCATTGGAACGCTGGTTGCGCTTAGTCGCGGGGTCGTTCGTGCTGATCAGTCTGGCGCTGGCGGAGTGGGTCTCACCTTACTGGCTGATCTTCACCGCTCTGGTCGGTCTGAACCTGCTCCAGTCAGCCTTTACCAATTGGTGTCCGGTGATGGCCCTGTTGCGCAGACTGGGAAGGACAGAGGAGGGTGACGAAGAGCCAAGTATCTGCAGGAAGGAGAAGGCCAATGTCTCAGGAACAACTTAGCGATAGGTCTTACGAGTTGCATGCGGCCATCTGCAAGTTGCTGAGCCATCCCAAACGGCTGAAAATCCTCGATCTGTTGGCGCAAGGAGAACAGACCGTCGAAGAACTGACGCAGGCGCTCCGTCTGCCCAAGGCGAATATCTCCCAGCACTTGGCGCTGCTGCGCCAGGGTAACCTGGTCGTGGCCCGCAAACGAGGAGTCCACGTCCTCTACCGGTTGGCCAATCCCAAGATCCTGCAAGCTTTCGGGCTGATGCAAGAGCTGGTCCTCGATCAACTGGCGGCGATGGACGAGCTAGCCCAGGTGATCCGGGCGGCGCGACGAAGCGATGCGGTGGAGGAGCTGACCCTGGCCGAGTTGGTGGCGCGCGCTCGGGAGGGGGAGGTGCTCCTCTTGGACGTGCGCTCCCCTGAAGAGTACGAGAAAGGCCACATTCCGGGGGCGCTCTCGCTCCCTCTGGAGGAGATCGACCGACGCTGGAAGGAGCTTCCCCGGGACCAGGAATTGGTAGCTTACTGCCGCGGACCTTACTGCATACTGTCGGATCGGGCCATTCAGAAGCTACGAGAGCATGAGATCAAGGTGAGGAAATTGAGCGTCGGGTATCCCGAGTGGAAGCAGGCCGGCTTCCCCGTGGAGAAGGAAGGTCTCCCTTAGAAAGTACTATGGAGGTGAGTCAATGTGGCAATAGATCTGATCATCTTCGTACATATCTTGAGCGTCGTCTTCATGTCGGCTCCGCTGTACAACCTGATCATCGTCAACGAACGGGCACAGTTTGGCCCGATGAGCTACAAGATCGACCGCTACTTGGAGAATTTGATCAAAGGAAGTTCCATTCGCTGCTACGTTTACCAGCTCACCGCCCTGGTGACAGGGCTCTTGCTGGTTTACTTATCCGGTTTGGGGCTCGCCTCCATTGTTACCAATTGGGTGTTAGCGGCGAAGACCGGTCTGCTCCTGCTATTGATGGGGTTGCTTTCTTACGTCCACTTTGGGATACAGCCCCAGATCGAGAAGTTGTTGGCCCCGGTGAGCGAAGACCCTATTCCTGGAGAGGTTGTGGCGGCGATCAAACCCCTACGGATCCAGAGAAAGCGGCTGGCAGCAGGATGTCTCTTCCTGGTGGTCACGATCATTATCTTAGGACTTCAGGTCTTCACCCGCTTCAATCCGATCTTGACCTTAGCCCTCATAGTGTCGGCCGCGCTCTTCTCCTGGCGGGTTTACCGGAAGCCCATTCGGTATGGGTGGGTATAGCCTGGCAGAATAAGATAAGGATGGGATCCAGCAGATCGAAGCCTGTCATCTGATGAAAGAGGTGACTATGGTGCTGCTGGCTCAAAGCCGGGAGCTGAGCAGTGTGCTAGAGGAGCGAGCGTATCCGTCTTTGCGACTATCTTAAGAGCGAACAACTCGGTACTGAGGACTAAAGTGGTTCATCATCAGGCAAGGCTTCGATGAGTTGATCCACCCACTCGCTTAAGGAGGCAGAGTGCTCCTTCAGATGAGCCAAGGAGCCGAAGAAAGCCGTCTCGAGTTGGTCTCGCCGGGGGCTCTCCGCTTCAGGCATCTGTCTGAGCTGAGCCACCAGCTGGATGAACCGCGCGCATTCCTCCACTAATTCGTCAATATAGCGTTCGAGACCCTCATCTCCCATCTGCAGGGTTGCCCCAACGGGCTGGGTTGCCTTGGTCATGTTGCTGTTGCCCGCACGATCTGGGCGAATTCTTGTGGATCGAGCGAGGCCCCGCCCACCAGCGCCCCATCAATGTCGGGCTGCGCCAGGAGAACGGCCGCATTGCCCGGCTTGACGCTGCCCCCATATTGCACTCGCAACGCCTGGGCCGCTCGCCCGCCGTAGCGCGCGGCGATCTGTCCTCGAATGAAGCGGGCACCCGCCTGGGCATCCTGCGGCGAGGCCGTCCGACCGGTGCCAATGGCCCAGATCGGCTCATAGGCGATGACCAGCCGCCCGATCTGCTCAGCCGAGAGCCCCTCCAGATCGGTGTCGAGCTGACGTGCTAATATCTGCTCCGTCTCACCTGCTTCCCTTTGATCAAGGTTCTCACCCACACACAGGATCGAGATCAGCTCATGAGCGTAGGCGCTCTGGAGCTTCCGATTGATCAGCGCATCGCCCTCACCAAACTGCGCCCGGCGCTCCGAATGACCTAAAATAACGTACTCGCAGCCCAGCTCGCAAAGCATCGGGGGAGAAATCTCTCCGGTGTAAGCTCCCTGCTCAGCATAGTGCATGTTCTGTGCAGCCAGCCGGATCTGGCTCCCGCGCAGCGCCTCTTGCGTGGCCGCCAGCGCCGTAAAGGGTGGGGCGAGCACAATCTCTGTGCTTTTGACGCCTCGAACCAGCGGTCTGAAGCGCTCGACGAAGTTCTGCGCTTGAGCCAGCGTCTGATGCATCTTCCAGTTGGCGGCGACGATCGGAACCCTCACAAATTCATTGTAGCAGCTCACCCGCTCCTTACCAATTCGGCCTGCAATTTACTACGGTTGGTTGACAAACTTCGGCTCGCTGTGTCATGCTTGAAAGAATGAATGTACTTTACCAACAGAACCGAGGAGTGAAACAATGGAGAAATTCGATGAGCTCAAGGCACGACTGGCCGAGATCAGCGATCTAGTGCGTGCCGCCGCCGTGCTCGGCTGGGACCAGCAGACCTACATGCCTCCCGGCGGCACGGCCGCCCGCTCCGAGCAGTTGGCTACCCTGAGCAAGCTGGCCCACCAGCACTTCATCTCCGATGAGATTGGAGACTTATTGGAGGCGTCCGCCCAAGAGACGGAGGGCATGGACTACGGCTCCGACGAGGCCAGCCTGGTGCGCGTCACCCGGCGCGATTATCAGAAGGCGCGTCGGGTTCCCTCCGAGCTGGTGGCCGAGCTGGCCCGGGTGACGACCCTGGCGACCGAGACCTGGACCCAGGCACGGGCCCAGGCAAACTTCTCGCTCTTTGCGCCACATCTGGAGCGGATCGTCGCACTGGAGATCCGGCTAGCCGAAGCGCTGGGATACGACGAGCGGATCTACGATGCCCTGCTCGAGCAGTACGAGCCGGAGATGAAGACGGCCCAAGTTGAGGCAATCTTCGCCGAGATCAAACCCCAGCTCGTCCAGTTGGCCCGCGAGATCGCCGAGCACCAGGATCGAGTGGACGACGCGGTGCTGCATCGCTCCTATGACGAGCAGGCCCAATGGGATTTTGGCGTCGAAATCATCAAATCCTTCGGCTTCGACTTCCAGCGCGGTAGGCAGGACCGCTCGGCACATCCCTTTACCACCGGCTTCTCGCCGGATGACGTGCGGATCACCACCCGCTTTGAAAGCGATTTTCTCTCTCCGGCGCTCTTCGGCACCTTCCACGAGTGCGGCCATGCGCTCTATGAGCAGGGGGTCAGCCCGGCGCTGGCCCGCACCCCGCTGGACGGTGGCACCTCGTTGGGGCTTCACGAATCCCAGTCGCGCCTTTGGGAGAACTTGGTCGGGCGCAGTCGCGGCTTCTGGACTTTTTTCTACCCCCGCTTGCAGGAACGCTTCCCCCGGCAGTTGGCCGATACTGACCTGGAGAGTTTTTATAAGGCCGTCAACCGGGTCCAACCCTCGCTGATCCGCGTCGAGGCCGATGAGGTGACCTACAATTTGCACATCATGCTGCGTTTTGACCTAGAGAATGCCTTATTGGAAGGCAAGCTCAGGGTCAAAGAGTTGCCGCAGGCCTGGAACGCCAAGGTGGAGGAATATCTGGGACTGACTCCGCCGGACGACACCCAAGGTGTCCTGCAGGACATCCACTGGTCCGGCGGTATGCTGGGCTACTTCCCCACCTACGCGCTGGGCAACCTGATCTCGGTGCAACTCTGGGAGCGCATTCGCCAGGACATCTCTGATTTGCCGGCTCAGATCGAGTCGGGTCACTTCGAAGCGCTGCGGGCCTGGTTGAGAGAGAAAGTTCACCAGCATGGACGCAAATTCACGCCCGTCGAGCTGCTCCAACGGGTTAGCGGCAGCGCGCTGCAGGCCGAACCGTACCTGACCTACATCCAGTCGAAGTTTTCCGACATCTATGACTTGTGAGCGGAGCCGGGTGAATTGCGTGCGTCGCCGCGATGGCTCATAATAAACTTGATCATGGCCTAGAGGGGCGCAACTCCAGGAATGCCTAGACCGAAAAGCCGCAGGCAATGGCTGGCCCAAGGGCTCAGCGTGCTGATCATATTGGTCGGTCTCTTGTCCGAGGACGGCGAGGTGCGTCAAGCGTTTTTGTCCTATATCTCAGGAGGAGGCGGTGCTGTGGCCACACTGATTATCGTCGTTGCACTGGTCGTGCTTTTCGCGATGAGTGCTGTCCGCGTGGTGCGTGAGTATGAACGAGGGGTGATCTTCCGGCTGGGGCGGCTGATCGGAGCCAAGGGGCCGGGGCTGTTCTTCCTGATCCCCATCGTGGATAAAATGGTCAAGGTCAGCCTGCGGGTAATCACCATGGATATTCCACCCCAAGAGGTGATCACCAAGGACAACGTGACCTGCCAAGTCAACGCGGTGCTCTTCTTCCGGGTGGTTGATCCCAACAAGGCGGTCAACGAGGTGGAGAACTTCCTGCTGGCCACCAACCAGATCGCCCAGACCACCCTGCGCTCGGTGTTGGGTCAGGTCGAGCTGGATGAGCTGTTGGCCGAGCGAGAGAAGCTCAACAAGCAACTGCAAGCGATCATAGACGAGCATACCGATCCCTGGGGGATCAAGGTGCGGGCGGTGGAGATCAAAGACGTGCGGCTGCCGCAAGATATGCAGCGCACCATCGGTCGTCAGGCCGAGGCGGAGCGCGAGCGGCGCTCCAAGGTGATCAACGCCGAGGGCGAGCTGCAAGCGGCCGAAAAGCTGCAGCAGGCGGCGCTTATCCTGCAGAAGCAACCGGCCGCAATCCAACTACGCTATCTGCAGACGCTGCTGGACATCTCCTCGGACCGCTCTTCGACGATCGTCTTCCCGCTGCCGATCGACCTGCTCTCCGCTTGGGTAAAGGGCAGCGATCATGAGGCCAAGGCAGCCGATTGATGAGCGAAGCTGAGCCAGCGTATAAGCCCTACAAGATCAAGGCGGTAGAGCCGATTCGTCTGCTCCCGCGCGCCGAGCGCGAGCGGGCCATCCACGCGGCCGGCTACAATGTCTTTCGGCTGGCCGCCCAAGACGTTTATATAGACCTCTTGACCGACTCCGGCACTGGGGCGATGAGCCAGGCGCAGTGGTCGGCGCTGCTCTCCGGGGATGAGTCCTACGCCGGCAGCCGCAGCTACGCCCGCTTCCGGCAGACGGTGGCGGATATCACCGGCTACACCTACTTCCTACCCACCCATCAGGGGCGGGCAGCGGAGAACATCCTCTTTTCGACTTTGGTCAAGCCCGGCGACTGGGTGCCCAACAACATGCACTTCGACACCACCCGCGCCCATGTGCTGCACAACGGCGGCCGGCCGCTCGACCTGGTCATCGAGGCCGCCTATGATCCGGAAGCACAACTGCCCTTCAAGGGCGAGCTAGATATAGCCAAACTGGAGCGTCTGATCGCCGAGCACGGTCCGGAGCGGATTCCACTGGTGATGCTGACGCTCACCAACAACAGCGGCGGCGGCCAGCCGGTCTCGCTGAGCAACATCCGCGCCGTCAGCGAGCTGGCCCATCGCTATGAGATCCCGCTCTTCCTGGATGCGGCGCGCTTCGCGGAGAACGCCTACTTCATCAAGGAGCGCGAGCCGGGCTATGCGGACAAATCCCCTCTGGAGATCGCGCGCGCCTGCTTTGCCCTGGCCGATGGCTGCACCATGAGCGCCAAGAAGGACGGCATCGTCAATATCGGCGGCTTCCTGGCCATGAACGATCCCCAGCTCTATCAACGGGCCTCGGAAGCACTGATCCTGATGGAGGGGTTTCCCACCTATGGGGGGCTGGCCGGTCGCGATCTGGACGCCATGGCGGTGGGACTGCGCGAGGCGCTGGACGAAGCCTATCTGCGCGATCGCATTGGCCAGGTGCGCTATCTGGCCCAAGGGCTCAAGGCCGCCGGGGTGCCGCTCATCGAACCGATCGGCGGCCATGCGGTCTATATAGATGCCAAGCGTTTTTTCGTCCATCTGCCCCAGAGCGCCTTTCCAGCGCAGGCGCTGGTGGTCGAGCTCTATCTGGAGGGTGGAGTGCGGGCGGTCGAGGTCGGCTCGGTGATGTTTGCCCATCCCGAAGAAGAGAGTGGCAAGATGGTTTATCCTCGTTTGGAGATGACCCGCCTGGCGCTGCCCCGGCGGGTCTACACCCGGGAGCATCTGGATGCCGTCATCGCCGCCGGCGCGGCCATTCGGGCGCGCAGTGAGCAGGTGAGCGGCTTCAAGCTGATCGAAGGGTCAGGGCCACTGCGCCATTTTACCGCGCGCTTCGAGCCACTATAAACTTAGAGTGGACGCAGATGATAGGCGAGAAAACGCTCGATCATCGTCTGAGCTTGGGCCACCAGCTGGGCAGGTAACTTCAAGCGCTCCAACTTGTCAAAGGGCAGGAGGAGCGCCATCTGTAATCCCTTGGCCTCGCCCGGCGCCAGCGGTGTGCCCTGGGGCGGGCGGCCTTGGCACTCGGGGCCGATGACCCCGCCGCGTGCCACCGAGAAGTGGATCGGCCTATTCAGGGGCGCTCCGCAGCCGGCACAACGGTCCAGCCGCGGGGCTACCCCCAGCACGCGGGCCAGCTTCAGCTTGAAGGCCAGCTCACCGCGCGCCAAGCTGCCGGCCGGGAGCGGCTGACCGTCCAAGTAGGCCAATAATTCGGCGCAAAGCTCAAAGCTGGCCCGGTCGCCCCCGCCCTCTGGCAACAGCTTCAGCAGCAGACGTGCGGCGCGAAAGGCCAGTTGTAAATGCTCATAGTTGCGCTTTAATTTGGGATAGCTCTGGAGCAGATCGGCCTGGCTGAGCAGCTTGAGCTGCCGCCGGTCATAGTAGACCAATTCGCTCAGGCTGAGCAGGCCAAGCGCGGCGCTGAAGCGGCTGCGCCCGCCGCGCGCCCCCTTGGCCAAAAAGGAGAGCCGTCCCGCCTCGCGGGTGAGTGCCGTGACGATCAGGTCGCTCTCCTTTAGCTTGATCGTCTTCAAGATCAGCGCGGTGGCCTTAGCCAACTCAGCCATGATCAAACCCGCCCCGCTCTCTTTTAGGAGCGGGCCTTGACTCCCTCCAATATCAGCCGCATTAGTTCACGAAAGATCTCTGGGGGCAGCTCATCCAGATCTTCCCAGACCAACCACTTGAGACCGGCAAAGTGGCCCAGGCCCATCAGGCAGTAGGCCAGCGGCTCCGGCTCAGCTCGGCGCAATTGGCCCGCCTCCATCGCCCGGCGCAGCCCCTTGACATAGCCGGCGGCGATGCGGCGATAATAACCCTGACCGGCCTCCTCGTCTACAAACTCCGCCTCGCGCACGATGCGATAGGCTGCGCGGTGGCGCCGGATGAAGTGAAAGAAGCTGTCGAAGCCCGCGCATTCTATCTCGGCGCGCCGGCTCAGTCCGGCGGTGGCCTGGCGGATCTCTCGAATGAGCTTGCGATTGATCTCGCGGACCAGTTGAGCAAAGATAGCTACTTTGCTGGGGAAATAGAGGTAGAAGGTCCCTTGGGCCACTCCGGCGTTGCGGGTGATCTCTGCCACGGAGGTCGCGGCAAAACCCCGCTCGCCAAATAGTGATTCGGCGGCGCCGAGCAGGATTTGGCGGGTACCGAGCGGCCGGTTGGTGCTGAGCTTTTCCGGGACGGTGCGGGGGCGCACCGTCAAGCGTTCCGGCGGCTCGGGCTGAGCGGCCAGCCCCTGGGTGATCAGTCCGATGCTGGTCTGCACCACCGTGCGCCGCAGCGCCTGGGGTTCCCAGATGAGCCAGCGGGTGGCCAGAAATTCTTGCAGTCCCAGCAGGGCATAGGCCACCGCTTGCGGTTGCTGCACGCGCAGTTCGCCCCGCTTGGCTCCCTCTGCGAGCACCTGCATATAGCACTCGGCCAGTTGGCGATAGAAGCTTCGCGGCACCTGCATTTGCACGAACTCCGCTTCGCGGAAGAGCTGGTAGAGGGTGGTGTTCTCCGCGACGCAAGTTAGAAAGGCCTGGTGGGTGGCCAGCAGCTTGGCCAGGGAGCCGGACTGGCCAGAGATGGCACGCTCGCTGGCCAGAATGAGCCGCCGCTGCAAGATGGCGACCAGTTGGAGAAAGATCCCTTCTTTATCGAGAAAATACTGATAAAAGGTGCCGTTGGCCACCCGTGCGGCGCGACAGATGGCCGCCACCGAGCTTTGCTGATAGCCGTGGTGGCGGAAGGTCTGCTGGGCACCTTGCAGCAAGCGGCGGTAGGTGGCCCGGCCTTTGCGGGTGACCGGCGCGCGCTGGGCGAGCCCAGGGGCTGCTGAGTAGAACTGATCGTTCTTCATGGCGTGCTCCTACCGCGTCACGATAGGGCAAGAGGCTACGCCGGTCAAGGGAGAGCTTGTCCGGGGTAGGGCGCTCGGGGGGGGGTCCGCTCACTGTAGGTCCCTGCGATTGAAGGCTCAGGCCGGGTGGAGTAGACTACAACCAACTCGATCGCTGGGAGGGTATGATGAGCACTCTTAAAGCGCCGCCGGAGTTGAGCTATGAAGAATTCCTCGCCTGGTGCGATGAGGACACCTGGGCCGAATGGGTCGATGGGGAGGTCGTGATGGTCTCACCTGCATCTAATCGTCATCAGGGCATTGCCGGCTTTTTAGCCAGCATATTAGGCCTCTATGTCCAAGCGCACGATTCGGGAACCGTGTTGACTGCGCCCTTTCAGATGCGCCTGGCTGAGCTGCGCCGCGGCCGCGAGCCCGACCTGCTCTTCATCGCCAAAGCCCGCCGGCACCTGCTCAAGAAAACCTATCTGGACGGGCCGGCCGACCTGGTTATTGAAACCATCTCCCCGGAGAGCCGCCTGCGCGATCGCGGGGAGAGGCGGGCCGAGTACGAGGCCGCCGGGGTGCGCGAGTACTGGTTATTGGACCCGGAGCGCCAGGAGGCCGACTTCCATCATCTGGACAAGCACGGTCGCTATCGACTGATCGAGCTTGATCCTCTAGGAATCTATCGCTCCCAGGTGTTGCCCGGCTTCTGGCTCAAGCCTGACTGGCTATGGCAGGAACCTCTGCCTGCGGCCCTGCCGATCTTGGCCGAGATCGCCGGGGTATATCCCCAACTGGCCCAGCAGTTCGAGCGGGCGCTGGGAGGAGCTCGGCGGTGATGGCTCAGCCGAGTGCAGCGATGGGCAAGGACTCACAACGAAGCTCCATCCTGACCTTACATTATCCGCCGAAGACCAGCATTATTTGTATGACCGGCATGCCCAGACTGGTCAGTGGTCCCCCGACGACCGACTGCCCGCCGGAGAGCTGCCAACCGGAGAAGCTGACGCTGAACCAGTAGCCCAGCGTGACCCGCAGCCCGGCGAAATCCAACAGTTTGTATTCAGCGCTCAAGTAGGGCTGAGCGAAGAGAAACGAGCGCTTGAGCTGCACACTATTGGGGTGTGCCGTCACCTGCGCAAAGTCCCCCGAGACGCTGCGGAACAGTTGCAGCTCGAACGAGCCACGCCCCAGCAACACTCCTATTGCAGCGGCCAGTTGCCGCTGGGTCCCGATCAGCCTCTCCAAGGTGACTCCGCCGTAGTCCAAGGAAAAGCGGGCCTTATCGAACTCCGAGCTATTCTCCACCGGCGTTGTCCAACTGGCGCCCACGCCCAGGCCACCCATGCGCAGCGTTGCGTTGCCGCCGAACCCGCCGCCGCCGCGCAAGAGAAAGACCCCGTTATTCCCCAAATCAGGCCGGAAATGTACGCCCGGCACACTGTGCTCCAGACCGGAGAGGTCGAGCAGGGCACCGACGAAGAGCGGTCCACCACCTCCCAAGAAGGGCCCGGTGTTGGCCGGACTGCTCAGCTTGACGGAGAAACTCTGCACCCCTTGAGCCCAACCCACTGTAGCCACTCCCCCCAACAGCGCCAGTATAAGCGCCCCAGTCAAAACCCAACGCCGTAGTTTACCACCCATAGCTGTACCTCCTTACTCATTTAGTAGTACCTGGCAGTTTAGCACAAGCGCCCTCTCTGAGGGAAATTTGCCTTGGCTGTCATTGCCGGACGTTTGACAATGCCGCGCCGACTGATTATGCTGACGCTAGAAGCAAAGGGGAGCTCGGATGGACCGGGCTGAGAGGAGACCTAACGGTCTCGACCCTTCGAACCTGATCCGGGTAATGCTGGCGTAGGGACGAGGGACGACGTACCTTCTCCTCAGCAGACCCCCTAATACAAAATCGAGGAGATGTTGCTCATGTTGCAACGCACACTGGCCGCAGCACTCGCTCTGGCGCTGGGGCTCTCGCTGCTCGGCGGCTGGGTCGGCCCCGCGGCGCCGGCTCAAGCTCAAAAAACTCAGGACACGCTGGTAGTCTACACCTACAGCAGCTTCGTCTCCTACGGGGCGGCTCAGGCGGTCGCCCAAGCCTTCAAGGCCCAGACCGGTGCCCAGGTCCGGTTCGTGGCCACCGGGGACAGCCGCATCATGCTGGCCAAGCTGATCACCGAACGTGATGTCACCGGCCACCCACCCGCCGATGCCTTCATCGGCGTCGAGGTTAATGACCTAGGAACCGCCGAAAAACACGATGTCTTTGTGCCCTTGAGCGCCAAGGACATCCCCAATCTGGCCGACGTCCCTCCGGAAATCCAGTTCGATCCGACCGGCAAACTTATCCCCTACGAGCATGGGTTCATTACCCTGGTCTACGATAGCCGCAAGCTGAGCGCCGCCCAGGTGCCTCATACCTTCAAGGAGCTGCTCGATCCCAAGTTTCGCAAGCAGCTCATCCTCGAGGACCCCCGCACCTCCAGCCCGGGCTTGTCCTTCTTGCTCTGGACCATCGCCCAATTCGGCGACCCCAGCTATCTCGATTATTGGAAGCAGTTGATGCCCAATATCCTGACCATCACCCAGAGCTGGGATGCGGCCTTCGATCTCTTCTCCAAGGGCGAGGCGCCGCTGATGGTCAGCTTCTCTACCGATCACGCCTACGACGTCATCGTCAACAAGAGCGACCGCATCCGGGTGCTGACCCTGAACGGCGAGGGCTATCGCACGATCTTCGGCATGGGCGTGGTCAAGGGGGCTACGCATCCCCAGTTGGCCAAGGAGTTGCTCAATATCGTGCTCTCACCTGAGGTGCAAAGCCAACTGCCCGAGACCGAGTGGATGTTTCCGGCCAACCTCAACGCGACGGCCCGGCCGATCTGGTGGCAGAACGCCGTAGTGCCCAGCCGGCCGGTCGAGCTGCCCGCGGCACAGGTCTCGGCCAATCTGAAGCGTTGGATCGCTCAATGGGTCAAGACGGTTCTCGGCAGCTAACACCCCTGCTACGAAGGGCAGGCAGGGTGACACTGATCGCCCTGCCGCTGCTTTTCCTGGGCCTCTTTTTCTATTATCCCCTGGCCGGACTGGTCCAGTCTGGCCTCTCCAGCAATACCGGCTTCACCCTGGAGCGGCTGACCCGGATATTCTCCGATAGCTACTTGCGCCACGTGCTGCTCTTCACCGTCGAGGAGGCGTTGCTCAGCACCTTGGCCTCGGTGGCGCTGGGTTTGCCCTTGGCCTACCTGCTTACCGCCTATGACTTCCCCGGCAAGCGCTGGATCAAATCCTTGACCATCGTGCCCTTCGCCCTGCCGGCTATCACCGTAGCCTTGGGCTTTATTCTGGTCTTTGGCAACAACGGCGCGCTCAATCGCGGGCTGATGGCCCTCTTTCACCTCTCAAGCCCACCCTTGGCAATTCTCTATTCGCTGCAAGGCATCGTCTTGGCCCATGCCTTCTATAATGCGCCGATAGTCACCCGCTTTGTGGCCGCCGCTTGGGAGCGACTCTCGCCCCGCTACGAGGAGAGTGCCCGTGCCTTGGGGGCCCCGCGCTGGCGGGTTTTTTTAAATATTACCTTGCCGATGCTCATGCCGGCCCTGGCCTCCGGGGCGGCGCTGGCCTTCATCTATTCGTTCCTGAGTTTCCCCATCGTGCTGGCGCTGGGCGGGGCGCGTTTTTCCACCATCGAAGTGGAGATCTATCGCCGGGCGATCATCCAGATTAATTACAGCGGCGCGGCGGCCCTGGCTACGCTGGAATTATTGATCGCCCTGCTCTTCACCCTGGGCTATCTGAGACTAGCAGCTCGGTATGCCCGTCATCTGCAGTTGGCCACTCCTCGACCTACGCGCTCTTTACTAACCGGGCCGGCCGGCCCCCGGCGCTGGCTGATATATGCATTTATAGCCGCTTCCGCACTGCTCTTCGTCGCTCCTATCGCCGCCGTGCTGCTGGACTCCTTCTCCCGCACCTGGCAGGATCAGACGGTTTTCACTCTAGATTGGTACCTGGCCATTTTTCGTCCCACCTATTCCTCGCTGATCGCCGCCTCGCCCTTGCAGTCCATCTGGAACAGCCTCTCCTTCGCCGGTGCCAGCATGGTGATCGCCCTCACGCTGGGAACCGGACTGGCACTCAACTTGACCCGTCGGCGCTTTGTGGGCCGAAGTTTATTAGAACTCCTGGTCATGGCCCCCTTGGGCATCTCCTCGGTCGCCCTGGGCCTGGCGCTCTTGCGGACTTTCGTGCGGCCACCGCTGGCGCTCAGTGGACACTGGATCGCGATCGTCATCGCCCACAGCATTCTGGCCATCCCCTTTGTCATCCGCGCCGTGCGCCCGGCACTGGAGCGCTTAGCTCCCCGGCTCAGCGAGGCGGCTCACGCGCTGGGGGCCTCTCCCGCCCGGACGACCTGGGAGATCGTGCTGCCGCTGATCCGCCCTGGTTTATTAACCGGAGCTGTCTTCGCTTTCGCCATCAGCATCGCAGAGATGAGTGCGACAATCATGCTCACCAGGCCGGGCTTGCTCACCATGCCGGTGGCCGTCTATCGCTTCCTGGCCACCAGGCAGTTCGGCGCGGCCTCAGCGATGAGCGTGTTGCTCATCGCGGTGATCGCCCTGGCCTTCGTCCTAATCGAGCGCTCTGGCGAGCGGGCATTGCGAGGGTAAGCTATATCAGCATGAGTTGCATAGAATTACAAGATTTGTATAAGCGCTTTGGCTCCGTTCAGGCGGTGGCCGGCGTATCGCTGGCGGTTCGTGAGGGCGAGCTGCTGGCGCTGGTCGGACCCTCAGGCTGCGGCAAGACTACCTTGCTGCGCCTGATCGCTGGCTTCGAGCGGCCCGACTCCGGGGAGATCCTGTTCGGCGGTCGCAGCATCCTCGGCCAAGAACCGCAGCAGCGGCGAGTGGGAATCGTCTTTCAAGATTACGCCCTCTTCCCGCACATGAGCGTGCGAGAGAACATCGCTTATGGGCTGAAGTTCGTCCCGCTCACCCGCCGCGAGCGGGTGGCCCGCGTCGCACAACTCCTGCACTTGATGGGACTGAGCGGCCTGGAGCGGCGGGCTCCGGAGGAGCTTTCTGCCGGACAACAGCAACGAGTGGCCCTGGCGCGCGCCCTGGCCCCTCGTCCGCGCATCCTGCTGCTCGATGAGCCCTTGAGCGCCCTCGACGCCCAGCTACGTGAGACGCTGCGCTTGGAGATCAAACGGCTGCAAGGTGAGCTGGGGGTCACCACCGTGCATGTGACCCACGATCAAGAAGAGGCGTTGGCCATCGCCGACCGAGTGGCGGTGATGCAGGCCGGCCGGCTGGAACAGTTATCGTCGCCGCAGGAGCTCTATCATCGCCCGCAGACCGAGTTCGTGGCCCGCTTCATCGGGCGGGGGAATCTGCTGCCAGGCACCGTGGTCCAAAGCGAGCCGGATCAACTGATCGTCCGTTTGGAGGGAGCAACGCGGACCCTGGTGCAAGTAAGCACAGGAGATGCTACCTCAGCTTTGCCGCCGGTAGGCGCAGCGGTCCGGCTGCTGCTGCGTCCGGAGCGGATCTCTCTGGGGGATGACCGGGCCAATCGTCTGGAATGTCAGGTTGAAAGCTTGGAGTTCTTGGGTGAAATCTCCCGGCTGCACCTACGCTGCGGTGCTCAGGAGCTTATCGCGCAACTGCCCTCGGGGGCGACCGAGCACTGGCAGCAACATATTGGCCGGCGGATCACACTGAGCTTCGATCCGCAGGACGTTTGGCCGCTGCCGCCGAGTTCGTGAGCCGGCCTGCTTAATTCGTGCGCAACTTGCCGACTAGAGCAAGCAGTCCGTCTATGCGCTTAGGGGTCGCTTGCAGACAAGCTATCTTGCTCCCATCGGTCACAAAGAGCGTAAAAGGAGTATCAGGGATCAAGCGGACCTGTTGCACCCCAGCTCCGATGATAAAGCCGATCTGGCGTCGTACTTTGCTGGCAGAGATAAACTGCACCGCAGCCCCAAACGACCGCACCGACAGACTGCTGGGCGGGACTATGGCGAGAGCAAAGAGCTGCTTGCCTGAGCCATCTGTGACCTTGAGTATCGAGGCCGGTTGACTCAGCGGCAGGTTAATATCGCGCTCTTGAGGCAAATTCTGTAGACAAGCAGGTACAAGCGGTGCCGGAGGTTCTGGCTGCGGCGGGGTCGGCTGGGGAGAGGCCGGAGCCGGCAAAGCCAAGGCCGAAAGCAATATCTGAAAGATGGCCAATGGGGAGAAAAGGGGGAATAATATGGGAATAATCAGTGTCTGCTCATCTCCGGGCACGACCACAAAAGCTCCGGTTTTCCCGCTCTGCAAGTCTATCAAAGCCATGTCCAGAGAACCGACGAAGAGCACCAGGCCATAATTGCCGGCGAACTCCTGCCCGCCGAGCTTAGCGCCTGCTGGGATGGTGATCGTCCCATAGACCAGTGAGGGCTTTTGGCCGGTCAGCAGAGTCAGGAGGGCCGTCGCATCGGTGAATAACACTCCTTTGACGCCATTACTGGCGCTGAGCTGTCCGATGCTCTTGTGTTTCTTGAACTCCCGGGCCCAAGCCGCACTGCTCAGGTGGCTCTTTTGCTGCAACCGGTCTTGCAGGGCGGCAAAACCCTCAGCACTAGGAAAGACGACCTGAATAGCCGACTGCGCAATGGGAGCTTGCTGGGCTTGTACGAAGGGTGCGGAGCTGGGCGCTAGGGTCGAGCCGAGCAGCCAGAGTAGCACTGCTAGCGCAAGGGCAGTGCGACGGATGTGCATAATGGCCTCCTCCTTGGCAGAATGGGGTGCCGGGGGTGGGATTCGAACCCACACGGGGCGCTAACCCCACGGGATTTTAAGTCCCGCGCGTAAACCAGTTTCGCCACCCCGGCCGGGGTTCGTCCTCTTTGCCTGCTCCATCCGTTCACGCTAGTACGCCTGTTCACCCTAGTTTACACCTCCTTCTTGAGAGCTGCAACTTACTTTAGCGCGACCACGGAGACTCTAGTCAAGTCGGTGGCCCTCGCCCTAGAGCAGGCCCGGATTTTAGTTAACTATAGTTATTGACAAGCGGAACCTAACATATCTGGAACACGCCGTTGAAACACTTCCTAAGTCCGCTTGGCCGACGAAGCCACAAATTCCCTAAAAGAGCGAACTAACGCCGCACGCTCTTCCCAAAAGGTGTTGTAGGACAGCGTCTCCTTCGCTCAGCGGATCCATTGGCAAAGACTATATATATGCCTCATACGTTGAAGCGCCACCGCCGTTTCTCTTCTTTTGCTCTCGCGCGTTCGGCCAACGAACGGTGAAGTGTCATGAGCTTACCACTGTATTCACGATTACTTGATATTCCCTCCAGTTATTGTATACTCAGCTCGAGAGGCAAAGATATGTTTATGGCAGCTTGCATCGGACTATAGGGGTGACTGCAAATGAAGTTTCACTACTCAACGCGCAAGATCATCCAGGCAGCGGGTGTTCTCCTTCGGTTTGAATCGACTCATGCAATGGATTACTTCCGCCTCTTGAAGTTACTCTATATCGCCGATCGTGAAAGCTTGAAGGAAACAGGGCGTCCGATCATCGGCCAAACACCGGTGGCTATGAAGTATGGCCCTCTGCACAGCGAGGTCTACGATCTGATCAAGGGACAACACATAGACGAGCCTCAGTGGGCAAAATTCTTTCAGACGGACGGGTATCGGATCGAGCTGAAAGAACAGCCAGGGATCGACACCTTGTCTCGCTATGAAATCCGGAAACTGAATGAGGTGTCCCAGCGTTATGCAAACTTGGGGGACTGGGAACTTGCCAATCTGACTCACGATTTCCCGGAGTGGAAGGGGCGGGTTGTGCCGGGGACATCTCAACCGATTCCCTTGGAAGATATTCTTGAGGCGGTGGGGCGCGCCGAAGACATCGAAGAGATCCTTCAAGATGCGAAGGAAAAGGCCATTTATGACCGTTTCTTTGCAGGTGCGCCCGGTTGAAGACTGGGGACACCTTCGTCTTTAAAGACAAGGCAGTGGACGAACAGCTAGGATTAACCCAGCAGCCTGTCCGCCGGTGATGCCTTGGCTGCGACCTCTCTGAGCGCCGGACTGCCGCCCCGTAGCTTGAGCCAGCGGCGCGATCGCCCGGCTACAGGCAACACGAAACCCCCGATCACTCCAAGAGCAACTCCGCCATATCTCCCCAACAATGACGCCGCGCTATTTAAAGACCCTCACGCGCGAAGAAGCACTGCAAGTCCAAAGAGAGTGTGGATTTATTGGAAATGGTGTCAAGTACTTGACGTGGTGATTAGCATGGTGCTAAAATAAAATGCTGGAGATCGGGAGGTGCACCATGAGACCAACGGGCCGAACGCTGTGCTGCATGATCCTAGTTTTGGTTACAGTTGCCTTGGCCACTTACGCACAGTTTGGTGAGGCAGATACAGTAGTCACCAAACAAGGAACAACGATAGAGGGGAAAGTTGTGGCTGGCTTCCCTTCCGTGATCACGATCCAGACCACAGGGGGAACGTTACAGATCAAACTCAATGATATTCAGTTGCTCAAACGTGCCTCACAGGACATAATCAAGACCAAAGATGGTAGCATTTATAAGGGGACAATTACATCGACATTTCCTGACACTCTCAAGATCCAGATCCAGGCCGGCGTGATGGACGTAAAGTGGGCTAGCGTCCAGTCAGTTGCTCTTAAGAAAGTTTCTGGAACTCCAGGAGCGTCAACTCCTCAAATGAGTAACCTTATCGCTATCGTCGAGGCTAAGGATGGTTCGCAGGAGAAAGGTAAGATCGACGGGCTGCCTAATACCATTGAGGTTACAACCAGTGGGGGCACTGTGAGTCTAAGAATAGATGGCATCCAACAACTGATCTTCGGAGAGCCTGATACTGTCAAAACATGGGATGGCAGCGTCTTCAAAGGTAAGATTACGACAGAATTCCCAGATACGCTCCAGTTAGAACAGTCAGTAGGAGTTCTGTCGATCAAGACGGCGAATATCGGAAGTATAACCCTGCAGCTCCCTAGTAGTAACACACCGACAGTTACACCTTTACCGAGTGTCACTGCCTTCAACCCCTGGCAAGCAAAATATGTGGTGCCTGAGGCTCTGGTTGGCACGTTCGGAGGCGCAATAGGAGGCATGATAGGCATCGTATTCGGTCTAGTAGTAGGGTGTTCAACAGGCAATGATGTCCTGTGCCCAATATTCATAGCCATCGGTAATCTTCTGGGATCAACCCTGGGTGCAGTGTATGGAGTGCAGGAGATTGCCTCAATCTATCACGTTAAAGGGAACAAGACGCT
The DNA here is from genome assembly GCA_913053845.1 of uncultured bacterium. Taxonomy (GTDB): domain Bacteria; phylum Bipolaricaulota; class Bipolaricaulia; order RBG-16-55-9; family DRJF01; genus DRJF01. The sequence continues at coordinate 80,481 of CAJXGD010000003.1, forward strand.
CTCACGGTCACTAAGCTTTATGGGAGCCCTCCTATTGGGGCGTCTCGGTCCAGGCGGATATCTCATTGGAGCAGGCGCGGGAGCTACGATTGGTTATAACGTTAATGCCACGATTGAAGCAGAGAGTAGGTAGCAGTGTTAGAGCATCGCGGCAACCTTGGGAGGAGGAGGATAAGAGTGAGAATCTCAGCAGCCATCTTATTCGTTACCGCTGTTCTCTGCCTGTTCATCTTCAATCAGGCCGCCTGGGCGGTCGAGGGAGTCGGTGCGGGTAGCACCTTCCAGTTCGGTGTCGGTGCGCGCGCGCTCGGCATGGGCGGCGCTTTCGTGGCCGTTGCC